>JASHTU010000640.1 GCA_030040395.1 Acidobacteriaceae bacterium | reverse complement strand
CCCGCGTCGCGCCACATGATCGCCGCGCACGACTCCGGCGTAATCACAAAATAAAGGGCGTTTTCGAGAATCAGCACCCGGTCTGAAAGCGCCAGCGCCAACGCCCCGCCTGAACCGCCCTCGCCGCTGATCACTGAGATGGTGGGCACGCGCAGGCGCGACATTTCCAGCAGGTTCCGCGCAATCGCCTCCGCCTGCCCGCGCTCCTCCGCCCCCAGTCCCGGATACGCGCCTGGCAGGTCGATGAAGCTGATCACCGGCCGCCCGAACTTCTGGGCAATCTTCATCGCCCGCAACGCCTTCCTGTACCCCTCCGGATGCGGCATGCCGAAGTTGCGCCGCACTCGCTCCTTGGTGGTTCCGCCCTTGCGGTTCCCGATCACCATCACCTCATCCCCACCCAGGCGCGCCATCCCACACGCCACGGCCTCGTCGTCGCCAAAGGCGCGATCGCCGTGAATCTCGCTGAAATCGCTGAAAATCCGCTCGATCAATTCCATGGGGTAGGGCCGCTGCGGATGCCGCGCCCGTTCAATCCGTGTCCACGCCGGCGACGCCGCTTGCGCCCGGAGGGAAACCTCTGCTTCCTGTTCGCTCATCGATGCCTGCGAAGCCAAGCGGCCAACCCCGCCGGCCCTCCTCAAGATTCTACGGGCCAAGGCTGGTTCGGACAAATCAAGCGGTGAGCGGCGCAGGCCCGCTACGCAAAACTCAAACCAAACCGGGAACTAGGATCAGGGCTTGACTTGCCGCACTTGCACCTTGCTCGACCACCGCGGCTTAGAAGCCAGGAGGCTGGAAGCCAAAAGCACGCAGCCAGGATTACGTCCTCGCCCTCTGCCCGGCCAACCGGCTGATCTTCCCGCTCTCTTTCGCCATTTCATGCACCGCAAATCCCTTTTCCGCCAGCGCCCCCGTCGGGCACGCCTGCACGCACTTGCCGCATCCGGTGCAGTTGCTCGCTTCGCCCCACTCGTCCTTCAGGTCGCTGACAATCCGCGAGTAAATCCCGCGCGAGGCCACCTCCCATACATGTGCGCCTTCCAGCTCCGCGCACGCCCGCACGCAGCGCGTGCACAGAATGCAGCGGTTGTGGTCGAGAACAAATCGCGGATGGCTCATATCCACCGCCAGCCGCGGATTGTTGTACGCGTAGCGAACGTGCGTCACGCCCAATGCCTGCGCCAGCGATTGCAGCTCGCAGTGCCCGTTCGAAACGCAGGAGGAGCAGATGTGATTGCGCTCCACCATCAACAGCTCCACCGCCATACGCCGGTAAAGCTCCAGCTTGGCTGAGTCGGTGACGATCGACATGCCTTCCTGCATAGGCGTGGTGCAGGCAGGCAACAGGCGATCCGTGCCGGCGAGCTCGACAACGCACACGCGGCAAGCGCCCACTGCACTGAGTCCCTTGAGATAACAGAGCGTCGGGATCTCTCTTCCGTTGGCGCGCGCCACTTCCAGGATGGTTTGTCCCTCCTGCGCAGTGATCAATTCGCCATCAATGCGGACCGAAATGGTTTTGTTCAGCAACTTGGCGCTCCTTTCTCGTTTGCGGCGCTCACCGGGCGCCGACGGCGCCTCTCAGATCGCAGCGCAGGCAGCGGCGGCACTCTTCTAAGGCCTCCTGCGGGCTCAGGCCCGCAACCACTTCTTCTTTGGAATTCACCCGGGCGCTTGCAGGCATGGGGCGAGCTGCGTGACGGCGGCTGAGGCGTGGCTCCGGCGGCGTCTGGCTGCCATAGTCGAATTCCGGGAACAGCCGTTCCCAGCGCCGCTGACCCATCAGGCGTTCGTCGATGTTCATGGCTGCCTGTTTGCCGCAGCCCATGGCGTTGGAGACGTTGGATGCTCCGGTGATTACGTCGCCGCCGGCATAGAAATTGGGGCGGCTGGTCTCGAAGGTGTAGCGGTCCACAATCATGGCGCCTGACTCCTTGAGCTCCAGCCCCGAAGCGCGGCAGAAATCCTGATCGAAGGTTTCGCCCACGGCCAGAATCACGCAGTCGCACTCGAAGCGTTGCACCTCGTCGGTGGGAATCGGCCTTCTGCGGCCCGACTTGTCGTACTCGCCGGGGCGCGTTTTGACGATCTCGATGGCCTTCACGTTGCCCTTCGCGTCGCCCAGGATGCGATGTGGCGCGGCGAGAAAGACGAGGCGCACGCCCTCCTCCTCGGCGGCCTGAATCTCTTCGTCGATGGCGGGCATGTCTTTGCGCTCGCGGCGGTAGAGGATCGTGGGTTGGGCGCCCATGCGGAGCACGGTGCGGGCGGAATCGATGGCCGCGTTGCCGCCGCCGATAATTGCCACCCGCGACCCGACGATGATCTCATCATGCCGGGCGACAGCCTCAAGGAATTGCAGGGCGGGATAGACGCTCTTCATTTCCGTTCCCGCAAGATAGAGCCACGACTCCTTCCAAGTTCCGATGGCAATAAAGACGGCGTCGAATTTCTCGGCGAGATCGCTTAACGGAAGATCTGCGCCCACGCGCGTGTTGAACTGCATCTTGACGCCGGCCGCCTCGATGAGATCGAGCTCGCGGCGCAGGACCGACTTGGGCAGTCGGTACTCCGGGATGGCGAAGCGCAACATGCCGCCGGCCTCGCTGTGCTCGTCGAAGACGGTCACGTCGTGGCCCAGCATGGCCAGGTAAAACGCTGCCGTAAGCCCTGTGGGCCCGGCGCCGGCCACGGCCACCTTGCGGCCCGTGGGGGCAAGCTTGCGCGCCAGGATCCGTTCTACGAGGGACCCGAAGCGGTCCGACTGGTAGATCGCGTCGGCAATGAAACGGTGCACCTCGCGCATGTTCAATGCTTCATCGAACGACTGGCGGCGGCAGCGGTTGTCGCAGGGATGCTGGCAGACGCGGCCCGTCGAAGCGGGCAAGGGATTGTCCAGGACCACGGACGCGAAGGCATCCTCCAGCCGGCCCTCCTGATAGAGCGTGAGGAAGCGGGGAATGTTCATGTGCAGCGGGCAACTGTTCTCGCAGGGAGAGAACGTGAGTTCCTGGCAAACGCCAGCGCGGCAGCGGTGAGCGACGATGTGGTCCTCGTACTCTTCGCGGAAGTGCCGCATGGTGGTGAGCACGGGATTGGGCGCGGACTGGCCCAGGCCGCAAAGGGAGCACTCGCGGACCATGCGGCACAACTCATCCAGCCGCTCCAGCAGCTCGTGCGATCCATCCCCCCTGGTAATGGCCTTCAAAATGCGCAGCGCCTTGTCCAGGCCCACCCGGCAGGGCACGCACTTGCCGCAGCACTCCGGGTGCGTGAACTCGATGAAGTAACGCGCCACGTCGACCATGCAGTTGTCTTCATCCATCACCACCATGCCGCCGGAGCCCATGATGGACCCGAGATGCGCCAAGCTCTCGTAGTCCACGGGCGTATCGAGCATGGTGGCTGGGATGCATCCGCCGGATGGCCCGCCAGTCTGCACGGCCTTAATCTTGCGGCCGTTGATGGCGCCTTCGCCCACGTCGTAGATGAAGCTCTTGAGCGGGGTGCCCAGCGGCATCTCTACCAGGCCCGTGTTGTGGATCTTGCCCACCAGTGAGAAGACCTTAGTTCCGGGGCTTTTGGCGCTGCCCGTTTCGCCGAACCATGCGGGGCCGCGCATGACGATGGGCGCGATGTTGTACCAGGTTTCGACGTTATTGATGTTAGTGGGCTTGCCGTAGAGCCCCTGCTGCGCGGGATAGGGCGGCCGGGGACGCGGCCGGCCAGCATGGCCTTCGAGCGAGGCGATCATGGCCGTCTCCTCGCCGCAGACGAAGGCGCCTGCGCCCTGTACGATCTCAATGTCAAAGTTGAAGCCGCGGCCGAGGATGTTCGCACCCAGCACGCCGTATTCCCTTGCCTGCTCGAGGGCGCGCTTGAGGCGGTTGATCGCCAGCGGGTATTCTGCGCGCACATAAACGATGCCGTCAGTGGCGCCCATGGCGTAGGCGCCGATGATCATGCCTTCGAGAAGCGCATGGGGATCGCCTTCGATCTCGTTGCGGTTCATAAAGGCGCCGGGGTCGCCCTCGTCGGCATTGCAGATGATGTATTTCGTGTCAGCTTTGGCCTTGGAAAGGTAATCCCATTTGTTGCCGGTCAGGAAGCCTGCGCCGCCTCGGCCCCGCAGCCGCGCGGCTTTCACTTGCTCGATCACTGTCTCGGGACGTCCGTCGATGAGCACCTTGTAGAGCGCCTGGTAGCCGCCGACGCCGATGTACTCCTCGATGTCGGAAGGACTGATGAGGCCGCAGTTGCGCAGCACGATCTTCTTCTGGCCCTTGAAGAACGGAATGGCGTTCCAGAGCGGAATCTCCGGGTAGCCCTGGCCGTAGCGCACATGCCCGGTAATGTGATCCCACTCCTCGATCTTGCAGAAGACCAGATCGGCGGGCATAACGCCGGAAGAGACGCTTTCGAGAATGCGCGTTGTGTCGTTGGACTGAACGCGCGAGAGCACGACCATTGGATATCCCGGCAGGCGCACGCTTACCAAAGGTTCCTGGAAACAACAGCCGAAGCAGCCCACGCCGGCCAGCATCACGTCGAGGCCGCTGTGGTCGATGGCCGCGTACAGGGCGTGGTACACCTCTTCGGCGTCGTTGCCTTGGCCGCAGGTTCCCATGCTCACGGTGATGCGAGGAATGGCGGGCGTCAGTTTGGCAAGCCCGGACTCACGGACCGCGTTGAAAACGCCAATGTCCTGAATGCGCGGCATCATTTCCTCCCCTGTGTCAAGGCCTTCACTTCGCGCTGCAAGGTGCGTTCATTCACGTGGCTCAGGATGTGGTGGTTCACCTCAACGACCGGGGCCAGCGCGCACTGGCCGAAGCAAGCCACGGTGCGGATCGTGAACCGGTTGTCGGCGGTCGTAAGAGCCAGCTTTTCTGTTTCCTTGCTTTCGCCCGACTCGTGTTCGCTCAGGCCCAGGTCGAGGCAGACCTTCTCCAGCAGAATGCGCGAACCGCGCGTGTGGCAGGCTGTCCCGCGGCAGACGCAAATCACGTTATCGCCCTGCGGCTCGAGGTTGAACAGCGCATAAAAGCTGGCCGCGCTGTACACCCTCGACGGCGGAATGCCGGTCTCGCCTGCAATATAGCGCAGCGACTCCATGGAGAGAAACTTGTGCGCGTTGGCGGCCTGCACGCCCTCCAGAATCCCCAGCAGCGCGCCCGGCCGCCCCCGATGCGCCGCGATGGTCTGGTCGATCAGCAATCTTTCGTGGGCGTCGAGGACTTGAGAAGCAATTTCGCTTGCGGCCATCGGCATCGTTCCTCCCTGCGTGGCGGACTCACCATGCCCGCCCGGCCCGCCATGAACCACCCCCAGAGCCAAAGGAAGAAGAAGCAGCAACGGAGCTCGCCGCTGCCTGCGCGACGCGAGAGAATCGGTTCCGCGCCGCCCCATGCACACGCTTCCCCAGGAACCTTTGCTCCCCGGCGGTTCTCCAATCAAAGGAGCCCAGAGCCCCGGACCTTAAGTGGCGTTTTTCTTGAGAACCCCCCTGGGGCGCCCTCTGAAACTCCAGGGAGATTGGAGAACCGCCGTAGACAAGCTCCGGTAGGAACTTTGAACCTGAAGGAGCCGGCGGCGAAGTGTCAGGGATCACAACGAAGAGTGATAAGGGAGGCATCGCGAACCCTCCCCTATCACATTCTGTATTCGACGAATTCTTAATTCGGCGAAGTTGTTGTCGTGGCAGGCGCATCCGCGGCCAGCGGCACGAGGACCAGCGAGAGCGAGTAACCAACATAAACGCTGTCGTGGAATGCTGTGACGCCCAGTGCGTCGTTCAGCACCGTAGCTCCGTCAGGATCCAGGTTCCAAGCCACGCCCCCGAGGAAGAAGTCGCCGCTTTTGGGTGTGATCGGAAGCGTCAGATCGCTCGGCAAGGTGATGTCGAATACATTCATGCGGCCCATGACCCGGCCGTTGGCGACCACCAGCGCAGAAACGTAGGCCTGTTCGCCAATCGTGGTCAGCATGAAGCTGTCCAGAGTGGCTTGTTTCGCGCGGGCAGTGAGAATGATCCCGCCGTTGTGGACAATCTGGCCTTCGGCGTTCGCCAAATTGATCTCACCGGTGCTTATCCCAAAGGCGATCTCATTCCCATCCAGCTGCGCGCCCGGCAGCGTTGTTGCAGTGGCTCCGGCCGCCGTGATTTCAGCCAGGAACGCCTTTGATAAAGTCAGCGTGGTTCGCCCGCCCTCGGTGGGATAGATGCTACCTACGGTTGGGGCAAACGTTGAAGAAGCGAAAAGCAAAGCGGCTGCGGTTGGAGCCGCCAGGGAAAGTTTTGTGAGCAATCGGATCACAATATACCTCCGGATACAGCTAGGGTGCGCCGTCTGAGCCGACGGGGGTGTTGGGGGGCAATTACTACTTTCGGCCTCTCCGCGCGCACTTCTCCGTCGGTCTTTCGCTTGGGATGGACCGGGACACTTGGACTAATTGAGGATTCTCTGCGAATGCCGAAGGCGAAGGCTTTGATTCCTGGGATGCAGATGCAACCAGATACCCACTTCAACCCAGCCATGAGAAAAGGTTGCGGCGAAGTTAGAGGTATTCTTGTCTCTTTAATCTATTCGCCGAGGTCATCAGAGTTAGTGAGGCCGGCTTCTTCAGCGGCGGATTCGATGGCGAGCTCGGAATCAGGTTTTGCTTAGGGCTCTGTTTTGGACTCGGCTTCAAGATCGTCAAGGGGCCCCCCTTCGGGCTCGGCGCCGCCTTCGAGCGAAAGTTCGACATATTCGGTGGGTTCAACTTCGGGCTCAGTTTCGTCTTTGGCCGTGCCCTGCAGCGCCGCCACGCGATAGCCCGCGGCCTGGGCAGCGGCTAGCGCCGCATCCACGGTTCTGCTCAACTCGTCCACCGCCGCGCGGCCGGGCGCCGGCTCGCCGGCCAACCGCAGCAGTTCGGGCATCAGCAGCCACCACAGCAGTTCCTCGTAGCGCTCGCGGATCAGGTAGAATTGGCCCCCCGCCTCGTGTACGCCGCACAGCCAGCGCACGTCGGGATCAAGCCACAACGCCGGCGCCAGCGCCACACTCTGGTTGGCTGTTCGTTGAACTGGCGCCCCCTCGCCTGCCGTTGGTGACGCTCCCGCCGCAACTTCGACCGGCGCGGTTGTTTCTTTCGCTCCGATGGCAGTACGCGCCCCCTCCGCCGCCGGAGTTTCCATTTTTCCGATGCCGGCGCCCGTAAGCAGGCCAACCTTGATCCGGCCCGCCACACGCCATCCCTCTTCGCCCTCGAATCCCAGCGCCGCACAAGCCTGCGCAAACGGCGCGCGCAGCCGCAGCCGGTCAAACAAATCGAGCGCCGCGCGTTCCGGCGTCTCCGGCGCAATCGACTCGGCCAGCACC
>JASHTU010000639.1 GCA_030040395.1 Acidobacteriaceae bacterium | reverse complement strand
TTCTTCTTCCCTTCGCGGTCGCATTCACCGGCCTGGGCGCCGCCGCCTGCGCGGCCATGCTGGTCTTCGTGCTGCTTCTCGTCGAAGGCTTGGCCTGGGCCTGGGCCAAGGGCGTGTTGACGTGGGCATGAAAGGCAGAGGTTGGGGTCAAAGGACAGTGGTTGGCGGTTGATTTCTGATCCCTTACCCCTGATCACTGATCACTGGAGCGTAGCGGAGCGAAGCATGGATCAAGACCTGAAAATCGAGCTCGGCAAACAGGGCGTCTTCGTGACCACCCTCGAAGAGCTTTACAACTGGGGCCGGCGCAGCTCCATCTGGCCCATGCAGTTCGGCCTCGCCTGTTGCGCCATCGAGATGATCGCTACCACCATGGCCCGCTACGACCTTGCCCGCTTCGGCGCCGAGGTGTTCCGCCCTTCGCCTCGCCAGGCCGATCTCATGATCGTCTCCGGCACGGTAACCAAGAAAATGGCGCCGCAGGTCGTGCGCCTCTACAATCAGATGGCCGAGCCCCGCTACGTCATCGCCATGGGCGCCTGCGCCATCTCCGGAGGGCCGTTCAAGCAGGGCTACAACGTGCTCAAGGGCATCGACCGCTACATTCCGGTGGACGTGCACATCCCCGGCTGTCCGCCCCGGCCCGAGGCGCTCATGCAGGCCTTCATCACCCTGCAGAAAAAGATCGACGAACAGCATTTGACCGGCGAAGACCGTCCGCGCTTCCTCGATGAGAAGGCGCAAGGCGAGTTTCCCGTGCCCGAACCGGCCGAGCATGACCTCGAGCCCCCCTCCAACCCGGGCGTTTGGAGCGCACCGGTCGTGATCCGGTAAAGACAGGAAATAAGGGAACGAGGCAATAACGCAACGAGCGAACGAGGCAATAACGCAACGAGCGAACGAGGAACCACGGCAACAAGGAATTCAGAAAAGCCGGCAGCAATGAGAACGTAGCTAATGGCTAAAAGCTGGAAGCTGGAAGCTAGGGGCTCTACTTGAAGACGGTGGAAGAAATCAAAGCAGCGATTCAAGCGGCGGTTCCCGGCGCAGGCGTCGAATTTGTGCCCAACCCCAGCCCCTGCGCACAGCACTCGCTCCGCCTCACGCCTGGGCGCGCCGTGGAAATCGCCCGCTTCCTGCGCGACGATCCCGAGCTGGCCTTCGATTTTTGCTCCAACGTCACCGGCGTCGACTGGCTAGACAAGGAAACCTCCGAAAAAGTGAAGGTCAAGCGCACCGTCAACAAGACCGTCGATGGCGTCGAGCAAGCCGTAGAAGAAACCGTCGAAGAGACGCATAAGCACGTCGAGCCGGGCTATCTTGAGGCCGTCTACCATCTTTATTCGATGGCAAAGAGGCACGGCCCCCTGGTCATTCGCATGCGCACCGTGAACCGAACGGATCAGGTGGAGCTGCCGTCTCTGACCCCCATCTGGCGCGGCGCGGAGTTCCAGGAGCGCGAAGTGTTTGACCTCTACGGCATCGTCTTTAAGGGCCATCCCGACCTGCGCCGCATCCTCATGTGGGACGGTTTCAAGGATTACCCCATGCGTAAGGATTACGTCGACCCTGACGACTACGAATACGAGCCCACGGCGCACGACGCGGTGCTCAAACGCGCCCAGGCGCACCAGGCCGCGGCCGAAAAATAGGGACGGGGGAACAGGGAACAGGCGAACACGAATTAGAACTGAGGAACTAAGAAACGAAGAACAATCAAACGCGAAACTACGAACTGAAAACTACGAACTGAAAAACTGATGAGCGTAGCGGAAACAAAAACGGAGAAGCTTGACGGCTGGAACCGCCCGCCGACGATCGAACCCGGCGGCGAAGGCGAACTGCTCGAAATCGCCATGGGACCGCATCATCCCTCCACCCACGGCGTCTTCCGCATGGACGTCGCCCTCGACGGCGAACGCGTGATGCGCCTCAAGCCGGTCTTCGGTTACCTGCATCGCAATCACGAGAAAATCGCCGAGGGCGCGGCCTATCTCGCCTCCATGCCCTACACGGATCGCCTCGATTACTTCTGCTCGCTATCGAACAACTGGGCCTACGCACTCGCCGTCGAAAAACTCGTCGCTCAGGCAGTCCCCGAGCGCGCCCAGTACATTCGCGTCATCCTCGCCGAGCTTACGCGCATTCAGAACCACGCCTCCTCCATCGGTTTTCTCATTCAGGAGATGGGCGCCAGCGGCACCCCGCTCATGTACGCCTTTCGCGAGCGCGAGAAAATTCTCGACCTCTTCGAGTCCCTCACCGGCTCGCGCATGATGTGCAACTATATGCGCTTCGGCGGCTGCCGCGTCGATGTCTCCGCCGCCTGGCTCGACGCCGCGCGCAAAGAGGTCGCGGGTCTTCCCCCCTTCGTCGACGAATTCGAGGCCCTGCTCACCTCCAACGAAATTCTCATGGCCCGTTGCCAGGGCGTGGGCGTGCTCAAACCCGATTTGGCCGTGAACGCCAGCGTCACCGGCCCCCTGCTGCGCGCCTCGGGAGTCAATTACGACATCCGCAAAGTGGACCACTACGGCATCTACGACCGCTTCAAGTTCCGCGTGCCGTTAGGCGACCACGGCGACGTTTACGACCGCTACATGGTGCGCGTGCTCGAGATGCGCGAGTCCATCCGCATCCTCGAACAGGCGCTTAAGGATATTCCCGCCGGGCCGATCATGGATCCCAAGGCCAAAATTCGCGGCTTCCGCCCCAAGCCTGGTGAGGCCTACGGCCGCGTAGAAGCGCCCAAGGGCGAGCTCGGTTTTTACTTGATCAGCGACGGCAGTCCGAACCCCTATCGTTATCGCGTCCGCCCGCCCAGTCTGATCAATCTGACCATCCTCGAAGATATGTGCCTCGGCCACAACGTGGCCGACGTAGTGCTTATCTTCGGCAGTGTGGACATTGTCTTGGGAGAAGTGGATCGGTAATGGGTTCAGAGTTCACAGTTCGTACTTCACAGTTTTTTTTCGGCAAACGGCGCTCATTGCGATCCGCCGCGAAAGCCGAAATCTGCGAACCGTGAACTGCGAACTGTGAACTGCGAACTGTGAACTGAGAACTGCGCGGAGGGCCCACCTTGTTAGGCGAAGGCATTTTGAAAGGCATGGCGGAGACGGCGAAGAACTTTGCCGGCAGTTTTGTCTCCGCAGACCGGCTCACCACCGTGCAGTATCCGGAACAGCGCATTCCTACCTTCGAGAACGCGCGCGTCTTCCCGTTTCTCGTGTACGATGGTCCCGATTGGGCCGCTGGCATGCGCTGCGTGGCCTGCCAGATTTGCGAGAAGGAATGTCCGCCCAAGTGCATTTATATTGAGAAGTCGCGCGACAAAAAGCCCGACTTCGTCGGTAAGCCGCAGTTTTACCCCGCGCGTTTCGACATCGACATCTCCGTCTGTATGAGCTGCCAGATCTGTGTTGAAGTCTGCCCCTTTGAGGCCATCAAGATGGACACCGAATTCGAGCTCGCCACCGACGATCGTTTCCGCGGCCTGCTCCTCGACCGCCAGCAACTGGCCAAGTCGAACGAGTATTATCACCAAATCCATCCCACTGAGGCCGGCGAAGTCGACGCGCGTTTGGACGCGGAGAAGGCCGCGGCCGCCGCCAAAGCCAAAGTCGCTGCTCAAGCTGCCGCCAAGGCCGCCGAAACCGCCAAAACCGCGCCCGCCAAGCCCGCCCCGCCCGCCGGAGGGGAAGACTAGCCCATGCTCGCTGCGCCCGTCTCCACGCATGCTCTCCCCGCCATCGTCGATCAGGTCTTCATTCTCTTCAAAGATTGGCTGGTCTCGTTTCTCCCCACCTCCTGGCGCCCTGCCGCCGGCGTTGTCCTTGGCGTCATCGCCATCGTCTGCGTCTTCCCTGCCCTCTTCGCTCTCACCACCGTCTTCGAGCGCAAAGGCCTGGGCCGCATGCAGAACCGTTATGGCCCCAACCGTGTCGGTCCTTATGGCTTGTTTCAGCCCATCGCCGACGGCGTCAAGTCCCTCACCAAGGAAGATGTCGTCCCCCTCAACGCCGATGTAATGGTCCACTTCCTTGCTCCCCTCACGCTCGTCGTCACCGTCTTCATGGGTTTTGCCGTCCTGCCCATGGGCCGCAACATGGCCCTGGTCAGCCTCGACGCCGGCCTGCTCTTCTTTTTCTCCATGAGCGCCGCCACTGAGCTCTCGGTCTTCATGGCCGGATGGTCCAGCCGCAATAAATATTCTCTCCTCGGCGCCATGCGCGCCGTGGCGCAGATGATCAGCTACGAAGTCCCGCTCCTGCTCTCCAGCGTGGCCGTGGTCATGATCAGCGGTTCGCTTTCGCTGCCCAAGATTGTCGAAGCGCAAAGCGGCTACACCGGCGTCTTTCCGCATTGGTACATCTTCACGCCCTGGGGACTCGCCAGCTTCCTGGTCTTCGCCATCGCCGCCACGGCCGAAACCAATCGCTCGCCCTTCGATCTGCCCGAAGGCGAGTCGGAAATCGTCGCCGGCTACCATACCGAGTACTCCGGCTTCAAATTCGCGCTCTTCTTTCTCGCCGAATACCTCGCCATGTTTTCCATTTCCGGCATCGGCGTCACCCTGTTTCTCGGCGGTTGGTCGGCCCCACTCTCGTTCCTCAACGTCGTGCCCTCCTGGTTCTGGTTTTTTTCCAAGGTCATGCTCTCCATCTTCGTCTTCATCTGGATGCGCGGCACACTGCCCCGCCTGCGCCAGGACCAGTTGATGAATTTCGCCTGGAAATTCGTTCTGCCCTTCACCCTCCTCAACCTGGGCGTCACCGCCCTCTGGCGCTTTATGGGCGAAGGCTGGGCGCGCTGGGTGGTTTGCAGTGTCATCCTCGTCGGCGTTTACGTGCTCATGGGCCGTGTCGGCATGTTCAAGAAGCACTTCGGCCCCAGGAGCTACCGCTATGCTGAGTAAAAGCGCGGAAGCAACACAACGAGGCAATCGGACCTCCGGTAAAGGGGGCCTCGCCGCCGCGCGCATGGAGCCGTTCCGATGAGCCCGGTCTTTTACATCCTCGCCGCGTTCACCGTGGCCGGGGGCTTGGCCGCCGTGCTCTTGAAGAACACCGTCCACTGCGCCCTCGCCCTCACCGTCGCCTTTGCCGGCCTGGCCCTGCTCTTCCTCAATCTCGACGCGCAATTCGTCGGCTTCGCCCAGATTCTTATTTACATCGGCGCCGTCGCCATTCTCGTCGTCTTCGCCATCCTGCTCACGCGCGGAACTGAAACTCCACGGGAAGGCGTCTTCAGCCGCAGTTGGCTCGCCGGCCTAGTCATCGCCGCCTGCGTCTTTTCTGCGCTTGGTTGGGCCGTGCTCGAAAGCGCGCGCGCCCTGCCCCATGAAACCGCCGTTCCCTCCGTGACCGTCCACGACATCGGCGCCGCCCTCCTCGGCCGCTACGTTCTCCCCCTTGAAATCGTGGCCCTCTTGCTCACATCGGCCACCATCGGCGCCGTCATCGTCGCCATGCATGAGAAAGGAAGCGCCCATTGACGCCCGTGGCCTCGCCACTCGCCGGCTATCTTCTTCTCGCCGCCCTCCTCTTCGCCATCGGCCTCGCCGGCGCGCTCACCCGCCGCAACGCCATTCTGGTCCTCATCGGCATTGAGCTCATGCTCAACGCCGCCAATCTCAACCTCGTCGCTTTCTGGCGCTTCAGTCCCCATCCTGAAGCGCTCACCGGCATGATGTTCGCCATCTTCTCCATCGCTGTCGCCGCCGCCGAAGCCGCGGTAGGACTGGGGCTCGTCATCTCCATCTACCGCCATGCACAAACCACCGACCTCGACCAGATGAACAGGATGAAGGGGTGAGCGTTTGATCCAGGAAGCCATACCATTCACTCCCCAAACCGCCGCCTCTTCGATCACACAGATCCTGTGGCTGATTCCCGCGTTGCCCCTCGTCGCTTCGGGCGTCATCGCCTTCTTCAAGCAGTCCCGGCGCGCGGCTGCGGCCGCCCTGGCCATTGGATCCCTCAGCGTTTCCCTGCTGCTCTCGCTCGCCGCCTTCGCCCACGTCCTGGCCGGATGGGCCGGCGGCCACTCCGTCCGCGAAACCGTCAACTTCACCTGGTTTCAGGTCGGCGCGGCCAGCGTCTCCTTGGGCTGGGTGCTCGACCCGCTCGCCGCCGTTATGTTGGTGATGGTCAGCTTCGTCGGCCTGCTCATCTTCATTTACTCCATCGGCTACATGGCCCACGACTGGAACTACACCCGCTTCTTCTG
>JASHTU010000638.1 GCA_030040395.1 Acidobacteriaceae bacterium | reverse complement strand
CCTGCTTTCAAGGGAGTTACCCCGCCATTTTAGGGATTTACGGCATTCCCGAGCCGCTTACCACCTGATTGAGGATGAGTGTAGCAAATGCCGTGATAATTACCTGCAAATTGGGGTCGCAGTGGAAACACTTTGCGATGAAGGAGATGGAATGAACTGGAGCGGGCCAGGGGTTTGAAAATAAGTGGAACAGGGATCAGAAATGAGCCACCGGCCCATTCCGGAGCGAGCAGTCACCGGTTCGACTTTTGCTTTCAGAGAGGGCGGGAGCATTCGCTGACTGGTAACCGGAAGCCGCCGATTGGGAATGGAACTGGGCTGCTTTGGTGTGAAATGCAGCGCTTTGCAAGGACAGGGATGGCGAGGGAGCGGATTGGGAATTCCGACGCTCCTGACCAGAGACGATGGGCGGTGCGATGGGTGAATGAGACGATTGCGGTTGCTGGTCGAGGCCGGATTTGTCGCGGCGCCTAGCGGTGCTGAGATATGCACGTTCATCCCCACGTTCATCCCCACGTTCATCCCATTGTCAGGGCGCGGGAACGAAGAGCAGCGAAGTCGGCGCCCCAACGTCGACAACCTGCTTTGTAGGAGCGATCTTGCCGTTACTGGCAACCGTAAACACGGCGATACTGTTCGAATCTAAATTCCCCGCCAGTAGATTCTTCCCGCTCGGATCGAGGGCAAAGTATCGCAGAAGCTTTCCGCCCGACAGCGCAATCTGCTGCTCCTTCAGCAATCCGGTTTTCCCGTCGATTTGAAACACCGTAACTCTGCCATCCACCAGGTCCGGATGAGCGTCCATGCCCTGGTTCGACGTATAAAGATAGCGCCCCGAGCGATCGATCTGTATCTCCGATCCCTGATCTTCCCCGGTGAAGTCAGCCGGAAGAATCGAGATGGTCTGTATCGGCGTAAGGCTACCGTTCGCCGCATCGTAGGAAAACGCCACCACACTCGCTCCCATCTCGCACACCGCGTAGGCAAACTTGGCCCCCGCGCCAAAGACGAAATGCCGCGGCCCCAGCCCCGGCTTTACCGCCGCATACGCCGGGTCGTTGGCGGTAAAGCTGCGTTTCGCCAAATCGATCTTGTAGATCATGATCTTGTCGAGTCCCAGGTCGGGCACGAACAGAAAGCGGTTGTCCGGCGAAACCACTGCCTCATGCGCGTGTGGGCCCTCCTGCCGCGCCGGGTCGACGCTCGACCCCTGGTGCTGGTCCATCGCCGTCATGGCGCCAATGCTCCCGTTGTCCTCGATGGCAAAGGACGCCACGCTCCCGCTCTGATAATTGGCCACAAAGAGAATCTTGCCCGTGTTGTCCAGGGTCAAATGGGTCGGTCCTCTGCCCCCCGCGGGCATGCTATTCAGAAACGTCAGCGCCCCGGTCCTGGGATCGATCGAGAAGCTGCTCACCGATCCGCCCCGTAGAGCGGTCAGGCTTCCCGCGTTGGCCGGTTCCGTTACCGTGTAGAGATAGCGGTGCTGGGGATCGGTGGTGAGAAACGAAGGATTCGCAATCTCGGCCGCCAGCCCCATCGCCGTCAAACTCCCGGTTTTCTCGTCGAAGCGGTACTGGTAGATTCCTTTGCTGCCATGCCGCGTGTATGTCCCCACATAAAGAAAGTAGCTGCGCCCACGCTGCGCGCGGCCCGCTGCTAGCGCGTTCTGCGGCGCCATTCCCGCCATCGCCACCATACCCACTCCCATGATCCCCGCCGCCACGCGCAGGCACGTCTCCAAAAAACTCAGGCTTCTAATCCTCATCTCTGCTCCAATCGAACGTCTGCTTCATCGCCAAAGCAGCCGCTATGAACAGCCGTCAGAAAGGCGCTCCTTCCACGGCCCGCGCGCCTCCGCGAACACTCCACAAGGCTCTCACACTGATATCGGATTCGTCGATTTACAACCGTAGTGCTAAACGGACTCGGCTCCGGAAGTATGGCGCCATCGAATTCGCCGTAAGATGAGGCTGAGATGGATGGCCCGTGCGCTCCAATGCGGCGCGTGGGTCCGGAGGTCGAGCGATGCGTGCGGCGGTTTACGATTCCGCTTCGAACGCTCAGGGCAAGTGGCTATTCCTGGAGGAGAGGCCCACGCCGGAGCCGCGGCCCGGGGAAGTACTGATCAAAGTTCAGGCTTGCGGCGTGTGCCGCACCGATCTGCACATTGTGGAAGGGGACCTGGCGCCGATCCGGCCGCGGGTCGTTCCCGGCCATCAGATTGTGGGCGAGGTGGTGGGTGGCGCCACGGCCAGCCTGCCTTTGGGAGCGCGGGTGGGCGTTTCCTGGGTGGGCGGGGTCGACGGAGAGTGTTGGTATTGCCGCCACGGCATGGAGAACCTATGCGACCAGCCCGTCTTTACCGGCTACACGATAGATGGCGGCTATGCGGAATACGCGACGGCGCGCGCCGATTTCACCGTGCCGCTGCCGGAGGGTGTGGAGGCCGCGCGCATCGCTCCGCTGCTGTGCGCGGGCATCATTGGCTTCCGCAGCCTGCGCGTGGTGGGCGTGGAACGCGGGGAGCGCGTAGGGCTGTTCGGTTTTGGCAGTTCGGCGTCGCTGGCGATTCGCGTGCTGCAAGCCTGGGATTGCCAGGTGTACGTGGTGACGCGCGGCCAGGCGCACCGCAAAGCCGCGGAAGCGCGCGGCGCGACCTGGGTGGGCGATGAAGACGCCAGGCCGCCTGTGGAACTCGACCGCGCCATCACCTTCGCGCCCAGCGGCAAAGTGGTGGTGAGCGCGCTGGCCGCGCTGCGCAAGGGCGGAGTGGTGGCCATCAACGCCATCCATCTGGACCAGATGCCCGCGTTCGACTACGACAAGCTGCTGTGGGGCGAGCGGCAGTTGCGCAGCGTAGCCAACATGACGCGCGAGGACGCGCGCGATTTTCTGGCTTTAGCCCGCACGCTGGATTTTCACCAGACCGTGACCACGTTCCCGCTCGACGAGGCCAACCGCGCTCTCGAAGCAGTGAAGCATGAGACCGCGGATGGATCGTCGGTGATTGTTCCGTAAAAGGCGGGCGGCTCAGCTTGCGGCGCGGCCTACGATCAGATCGCCGGGGCCGGGGAGGGCGATGCGGTGGACTTCGACCAAGCCCGCGGCTTCCATCCAGGCGGCGTATTCAGGCTCGCTATAGCTGGCCCCGCCTTCTGTTCCCACCAGCATGTTGAGTGAGAACATTGCAGCCTGTGGAGGGCCGGTCTTATCGGGTTTGAGGATGAAATCCTGCACGGCGAGCCGGCCACCAGGAGCAAGCGCGCGGCCGGCGCGGCGAAATAGCTCCCGGTTCTGGTCCGGGGAAAACATGTGGCAAATGGCGTTGAGCATGACCAGGTCGTAGCCGGAGCCCAGATTGTCGCGGAGCATGTCACCGGCGCGAAGCACAATTTGCGCCTCCACACCGGCGCTCCGCACGTAGTCGGCGGTGAGCGGCAGAACCTCGGGAAGGTCAAGAATTTCCGCGCGCGTTTCAGGGTTCGCCTTGGCAAAGGCGATAGAATACATACCCGAGCCTCCCCCGAGATCGAGGATGCGCAGGGCGCCGTCTGCGCCCAGGGCTTTCACCACCAGCGGAGCGCGGTCTTTGGCGTTGCGCTGCATGCCGGTGATAAAAGCCCGGGTCCATTCCGGCGTGCGCGCGCCATCAATGGAAACGCGTGTTCCCCGGCGCACGGCCTCGGTGAGCGTGCTCCAACTATGCCAGAGATTGGCGGTGTGGAGCAGGCCGTCGCGCTGGT
>JASHTU010000637.1 GCA_030040395.1 Acidobacteriaceae bacterium | reverse complement strand
GGGCGTCCCAGAGCCATACCCCGAGTATGGGCCCATTCTCCATATTATTCAACGTATTTCTAACTCAGAACACTAGCTAGATAAACGCCCCCCAACTCGAACGCCAACCACTGGAGAAAACACCCATGAAGCTATTGTGGACGCTCGTCCTCGGGTTCCTGATCGTGGTTCCCCATTTTGCAGCGTATGGCCAGCAGACGACCAGCGAAGTGACCGGGACGGTAACCGACGCCAGCGGAGCGGTGATCCCAGGCGCCACTGTGAAAGCAACCAATATCGCTACACAACAGGTTCGGGCCACAACCAGCAACCAAAGCGGAAACTATGACATTCCTTACCTGGCGCCGGGGGACTATACCATCCAAGCGACCAAGAGCGAGTTTAAGACCGAGTCTGAGCCGAACATTGCTGTGACTGTCGGCGCCGTCTTGCGGATGGATTTCAAGATGGAAGTCGGCGCGGTCACACAGCAGGTGGAGGTGACCACCGCCGAGCCTCTCGTCAGCACGGAATCGACTGCGATTGAAAATGACGTCCCGCACCAGCAGATCGTGGCTATGCCCTTGAACGGGCGCGATTACCTGCAGCTCGTGGCCTTGAACCCGAACGTCGTCAGCGAGACCGGCGTAACAAGCGGGTTGATCGGCCTTTCCGGGGCCCGCGCCCAGGATGTGATTTCTGTCGCCGGCCAGCGCCTGGAGTACAACCACTACACTCTCGACGGCATTGAGAACACCGAACCGAACTACAACACTTACATCATCCATCCGTCGGTCGATGCGCTGCAGGAGTTCACGGTTCTAACTGGTATTTATTCGGCCGAGTTCGGCCGCGGCGCCAGTCAGATCAATGCCACCACATTGCCCGGCGGCAACACCTACCATGGCGTCGCATACGACTTCATCCGCAATGACGCCGCGGATGCCAGAATCTGGCTGCAAACCGGGCCCAAGAATCCCTTCCATCGTAACGATTACGGCTTCGTCCTCGGCGGCCCTTTGAGCATTCCTCGCCTCTTCAACGCCAAGAACAAGTTGTTCTTTGATTCCAGCTTTGAATCCCTCCGAGATGATGAAACCCTGCAGGAGTTCGGTTCCGTGCCGACGCAGGACATGATTAACGGCAATTTCAACGATAACCTCCATGGGGAATTGCCGATCTACTGGCCCCTGAGCCAGGTCTTCAGCGGTCCCAATGAAGGGGCGTGCCAGATCAGCTCCGGCGGATCCTACGGCCCCACCACAAATACCTGTACGGTGAGTGGAACCCTCAACGTCATTCCTAGCGCGGACATCAGCCCAATCGCGACAAAATTAATGAGCCTCTTGCCGCCGCCCAATCAGTTCGGCGGCCCCAACGAAGAGATGGCATACGCCAATGACTACATCGCCGAGCAACCGAGCCTTACTCAGGAGACACAATTCAACCAACGCATCGACTGGACTCAAAACGCCCGCGCGAGCTGGTTCGGCCGCTTCAGCTGGGAAGACGACCTGTACCATCCTGCATCTGTCTTTGGAGCTATCACCGCAGACGTCACCAATTCCACCGTAAAACAGATCGTGGTTGGAAACACCTTCATCATTAACCCGCACATGGTCAACGACGCCCGGGTGGGCTGGGATTCTTTCTATAACGGCAATTCCAGTCCCTTCGCGGGCGGGAGCTTCGACCCTCAGGCAAGTCTGGGAATCACCGGCGTATACGCCACAAACGCAGAAGACTACGGATATCCCTCCGTCGGTTTTGGCAGCGGCATTTCGGGCTACGGCGGCGCCTCACCTTATATCACCCACGACGACATCTACAGCTATATGGATAGCCTGTCAATCATCAAGGGCAACCACACCATCAAACTTGGCGGCGCATTTGAAGCCGACCAATTTAACGAGCTCGGCAACCAGTTCGGCACCGGCACCATCGGTTCCAACGGAGATGACACCCTTAATCCGGCATTAGGGACCACCACCACGGCATCCGGATTCGGATTGGCCGATGTGGAGCTCGGTTACGTGAGCTCAATTTACATACGCATCAGCCAGCTCGCCAACGTCGAGATGCGCCGCAAGGACTATTCGGCCTTTCTCCAGGACGACTGGAAGGTGAGGCCAAACCTGACCCTCAACCTGGGCATCCGTTATGACAATTTCCGGCCTTGGATCGACAAACACAACAACTTCCTGAACATGCAGGTATTCACAACCGGTGTGACTGTCCAGTCCGCCGCCCAGCATACCGAGCCCCTGGTCAACATCAATGCGGGCGCGCCTTCGCCCATCTATACCAGGCCGGGCCCCGCGGGTTGCAACTTTTATGCCTCTGCCACCTTGGAATTCTCCGAGCCAGGGCAACCGGTCCAGTGCGGCGATCAATACATGGGACGCTCTACAATGAACCCCAACAATGAGAACTTCGGGCCCCGCATCGGCCTCGATTACGCGCTGGGCGCAAAGACGAGTATCCGGACCGGCTACGGGCTCTACTACGTTACTGACCAAGACGAATACGCATTCGACATGGGCCGCAACCTGGGCGGAAAAGACGGCCAGCAACCCGTACCGCTAGGCGAATATGTTCCGCTCTCCGCGCCCTGGTCGCTCGAGGCCGCAAACGCCGGTTGCGGTCCGAATCAATATAACGGCCAGATAACTTGGACCGGACCGTGCGAAGCGGCGCCTCAGGTCGACATCACAGATCAGCACAACCGCACGACCTACGTCGAGCAGTACATGTTCAACGTGGAGCGCCAGCTCTCCCAAAATGTGGCCCTGGAAGTTGCCTATATGGGCAATGAGTCTCACCACGACCTCCGCTACTTTGTGCTCAACCAGGTCGTTCCCAAGACAGGGCCGACTGACACCAGGAGTGAAACTGCCCGCCGGCCCTGGCCGACATTGGGCAATCTTCAGCTGGTGAAAGACTGGGACCGCGGCGCTTACAACGCTATGGATGTGAAGGTTACGCAGCGCATCTCCCACGGCCTGCTTTACATGGTTGCTTTTACGTGGGGCCACTCCATCGACTTCGGCAGCGCCTACCGGAACACCGGGGATGACACTCTCTGGCCCGATAACAGCTACTGGCCGCAAATTGATCGCGGCAGCTCGCAGTTCAACCAGCCGCGGCGGTTTGTAGCCTCGTTCGTCTACAACCTTCCCTTTGGCGCCGGCGCCGCCTTTGCGCCCTCCAATCCGTTTGTCAACCACATCGTCAGCGGCTGGACATTCGGCGGCATTCTTACCCTGGGCGACGGAACCAGCATTAATGCGAGCAGCGCTGGCGATCCGGCTCAACTGGACACGCTCGGCACCCAACCGCAGTGGCAGGGCATTTCACAATATAGGTCGTCGCATCCCGGCGTCACGGCAACACATCCCTACTGGAACCAGGCGGCCTTCGCCTGCGCTTACACTGCCGCCCCCACGAGTTACTGTTCCACCCCGGGCTACCTGAACCAGAGCTGGCAGGAAGGAAACTGGGCCAGGAACAACCTCCCCTCTCCTGGACTGGAGGACTTCGATGCAAACCTCGGACGCACCTTCCATTTCTGGGAGTCGCATGAACTCTTGGTTAGATTCGAAGCCTTTAACGCAACGAATCGTGTGAACTGGGGTTTACCTGCCAGCACCAACCCCGCCAGCGCGACCTTCGGCGTGATCACCAACACCACCGAGAATATGCGCGAGCTGCAAGCCGCGCTGAAGTATTCGTTCTGATCTGACCAGATAGCGGAAGGAGTTATCGAACCTCCGCGAGGGGAGGAGTGCGCGCCGAATGGATCACTGCCTCAAAAGGCGGCGCGGATGGGCCGCGAATCCTCAGTGGGCTCGATCGAGAACCTAACGGCTCAAATCGAAGGGACGGCCCCGACCGGACCGAAGATGCAACCGAGGCGACGGTCTCCTATCGCAGCGTCCTTCACCGTCTCCCTGAAGCGCGGATCAATGAATGCGGATTCTGTTTTTTCTGGGCGTTTGAGTCTTTCCTCTAGTGTGGTCCGTCAACGTCGATCAGTACTTCAATATCTCTAGGTCGAGCGATAGAGGAGAGCAATATGGGTATGAATAGAAGAGAACTGCTCGCGGCTGGTGTGGGCGCGGGCATCGGAATGGGCTTTATCGGCGCATCGAGCCCTGCGCTGGCGCAGGAGCGCGGAGGAGGCGGCAACGAGGAAGGGTTCGGCATGGGCGACCCTTCGGCGAACTCCGGCTGGCAACCCTCCTCGGTGGACACGAATTACAAGCCGCGGCGCGTGAACAAGGTGATCGAGCTGTGGGAGGATGGACAGCCCATTTACTACACGAGCTCCGGCCTGCGTCCGGGGATGGACGCCTACGAGCAGGGCAAGAAAGTGGCCAAGACTTACGCCGACTGCATCAACTACGGTCTTGAACATGGCCCGCTGGACTTCACGCGGTTTGCCGATTTCATGCGTGGCCTGAAAGACGGCGGCCCCACGCGCAGCGGCCACGCCACGCCGGCGGTTTTCGTCGAGCCGCCGTGCACCGGTTTGAACGAGATGTACGCCATCGCCAACGCGTGGATTGTGAACAACTTTCTCGACTTGGGCGCGCACGGCGTACACATCTGCCACGCCCGTGATCCGCAGGCCATCGAAGTTTACTGCCAGATGGCGGCGCGCTTCAGCTGCGATTACCCCGACACGCCGCGGGTGGCGCGGCAGGGCATGGGCCTGCGCGGACAGCCGCCGGGCGTGGCGCCGCAGATCTGGGGCGTCCCTCCCAACAAGTACATGCACATTGCCGACGTGTGGCCGCTGAATCCTCGCGGCGAGATCATGGTCGGCTGCAAGATCGAGGACCACTTCGCAGACGACAACATGAAACAAACCCTGGCCACGCCGGGGCTGGCCTTTGCCGAGTGGGGCCCGACGGATAATACGCAGTCGCTGTTCGGGCTTGCGGCGTACGACGAAAACGTGACAACGCGAGGCCGTCATCTCACCCCTGAGCAGCAGACCGTCCTGGACCAGGTCCGCGCCGAGGTCCTGGCCGAATGCAAGAGGAACGGCGTCAGGTTCCTCAACTCGTCGAGCCCGGACCCGAACAATCCCAGCTACGTGATTACCCAGATTAAGGACGGCGCCATGATCATGGGCGGCGCGGAGAAGACGACGCAAATGGGCCGCGAATTCACCAAGCGCAAGATGCCGGTGTAGCTATATATAATTGTGGCGGCGCGGACGCATCCGAAAGGGCAGCCGCGCACGCCACGTTGGCTCGTTTCAAATCAAAGTTATTTCTATTTCCTGTTCAGTCTTCTGCGGTCTACAAAAAATAACTTGGAGTGAACCCATGAAAACTAATTTAGTGGTTGCGGCAGCGGCGACTTGGTTCGCGCTGGCCGCGTGCGCTTCCGCGCAAATCGCGGTTTCGGCCAACGACGGCAAACAAATGCGTCCCGGCGACAATCCTCCCGGCATGCGCCCGGATACATTCACCACCATCGACCTCAGCGTCTCGCCGCCGAAGGTCATGGCGCAGATCGATGTGCCGGCCAGCATGATCGGTCCGCCCAATTCGGTTGCGGTTTCGCCCGACTCGAGCTTCGCCATCGTCACCTGCTCGCAGAAGCCCGACCCGAGCAATCCCGAAAAGCTGGTCCTGGCCGACACGGTTTCGGTTGTGGATATCGCCAATCCCGACAAGCCCCACGTCACGCAGACGGTTGCAGCTGGCGACGGGGCCAGTGGCGTTTCCATGAACGCCAAAGTCACCATGGCGTTGGTCGCCAACACCAGCGGCTCGGTCTCGGTGTTCACCATCGCGCACAAAAAACTGACCAAGATCGACACCATCCAGCTTGAGTCCGACTCGGGCCCCACAGATGTGGTCTTCGCCCGCAACGGCAAGCACGCGTATGTGGTGGAGCGCGGCGGCAGCCGCATCGACATCCTCGATGTGGATGGCAAGAAAGTGACCAACAGCGGCCAGTCGATCGTCACCGGCCGGGCGCCCTACGGCATGAGCATCACTCCCGATGGGAAGTACGGCGTCAACACCAACCTCGGCGGGGCCATCGAGGAACACCCTGAGCCGCCGCCTGCCGAAGCGGGCGCGCCAGGCGGGCGCAGGCGGCGCGGTCCTCCGCGCGCTGGAACCATCTCTCTCATCGACCTCGCCACCAACAAGGTGGTGGATTCCGCCGAGGTGGGGCCTACGCCGGAGCACGTCGATCTTTCGCCCGACGGAAAGTATGCTGAAGTGACCGTCGCCAACAACTCCGCGCTCCCGCCCACGTCGCCCAACTTCAATTCGGTGCACGGACTGATGCTGATTTACGGCGTGAACGACGGCAAACTCACTAAGATCGCCTCCGCGGATACGGGACACTGGTGCCAGGGAGCGGTGTGGAACAGCGACAGCACCGAGATCCTTCTCCAGTGCGCCACCGAGCGCGACATCGAAGTGTACCGGTTCGATGGAACGACGCTGAGCCCGGACCCTTCGGCCACGCTCAAATTCGACGCGCGCCCCGGCGCCCTGGCCACGGCCACCAATCAATAACTTCACTTGATCGGCCAGTTCCCCCTGATCCGTCGCGCCCGGCCTTCGCTGCCGTGAAGGCCGGGCGCGCTGTTTTCCACGGCCGGCCGCCGTCTCAGCCAGCGGAAAGCCCGTCCAACAGCTGTCCCAGAAACGTCAAAATGCAGTAGAGTTAAAGGTATGGGCAGCCATTTCCCCGACTCTCCACCCGGTGGACAGAATCCGGTTCACTGGGAGTTCGGTTCTGCGCTTCGCGGACAGGGTTCGGCGCACATTTACGGCGCTTCACCGGAGCTTTTGCCGCCGGAGTCCCGCTACATTCCGCCCGCGCCGCCCGTGCGGCGCCACCGGCCCACGTGGGCTGCGGCGCCGGCAACCTATTTGCTGGTGGGAGTCAATTGTGCAGTGTATCTGGCCATGGTCTTCCACGGCATCAGCGCCTTCAGCCCGAATGTCGATCAACTCATGCGCTGGGGCGCCAACAACGCCGGCGCGGTGCTGATTTATGGAGAATGGCAGCGCATCATCACCGCCATGTTCCTGCACGTGGGCATCCTTCACCTGGCCACCAACATGTGGTGCCTCTGGAACCTCGGCCTGCTCGCCGAGCCACTCATGGGGTCTTTCGGTCTC
>JASHTU010000636.1 GCA_030040395.1 Acidobacteriaceae bacterium | reverse complement strand
GAGCAAAATGCCGAAAATCCCAGCAAAACGCGGATTCTGGGGATGCTCGGTTCCGGCTGCGCCTACGATTTCCATTTGTCTTGTTGTACCTTCAAAAATTCCATGCTGATTCCATTGGATTTACGGGCGCAAAGTTAATAACAGGCTCTAGGGAGCCGCCCGACATCTACCTTTCTTGTACGCGCCGGGGAGCAGGGCTATCGGTGACAGCAGTCACTGGGGAGTATAGCTATCCTACATTGTAGCACCGGTTTTGGGGGCGTGCGGCGATGTGACGGCGCGCCGAGCCGGCTCGATCGAAGCCCGATGGAAGGTGTTCATTCGCTGGGCTTATTGTTTAGGGCGAAGTTGGAGATGGTAGTCGTAATACTGAATGACGACCACGGTGCGGCCAACGAAGACGCTGCCTGACTCGGCGCGCGCGTGCGTGGCCATGGAATAGCCGTCAATGTTTTCGTAGTCGCGCATCATGTGGGTGGTTCCGGCGAAGATGGACGGTTTTCTCGAAGCGACGCCTTGGACCCGCACAATGGAGTAATCTTTGGCGTCCACCCACAGGGTCCCATCGATCATGTTGGGCGCTACGCGGCGCGGTTTGATGGAGAGCGCATAACAGGTGCGGCCATTCACCTGCTGCGCGCCAGGTTTGAGCTGCATGTGGTAATTGGCCGACGTGAACCACGAGTTTGCGACTTGGCTGGGGAGATTGATCTCCGTCTCGTTATCGAGCAGGGGACGCAAGCCGAAGCGTTCGATGATGGACGAGCCGCTCTCAGAAAGCACGGTGTAGGTTTTGCCCTTGCCCTTCTGATACGCATCGCGGACGGTCATCTGGGCCGCGGGATGGGTTTCATTGGCGCCCCGATAGACGGCGTAATGTTCGGTATCTGTGAATCCCAGGACGTTTTCGACGCGGGCTTGGACTGCTGCGTCGATGCCCTGAATGACAGCCGCTGAATTGAGCGATTGAACCGGAGTTGCCGCGGCAGCGAGTGACATGAGCGAGAAAATCGCCGCATTGACTCCCTTTGCAACTCCTTGCATCGTGCTCAGGCTCCAAATGAGATTCTGTGCGCTCAGGGCTGCGTCGAGGACGGTCCGAGCGCCTCCGGCCGCACACGCCCCCGGCGGCGAGCCCTTCTTCAAGACTAAGATGCGCGGGACGCCATGCGCTATGCTGGTTTCCTGTACGAGGCTCGAGTTGACGGAAAATTCGCATCCCGGACTGAAGCCGGGCGCGGCGCAAGCGCAGCGCTACGAAGTGCTGGTGCGCGGGGTGGTGCAGGGCGTGGGGTTTCGGCCGTTTGTGTACCGGCTGGCCGGCGAGGAGGGTCTGGCGGGATCGATCGGCAATGACACGGATGGAGTGGCAATCGCCCTCGAAGGGCCTGCAGAGCGGATCGGGGCCTTTTTGCGCAGGTTGCGCGCGGAGGCCCCGCCGCTGTCGCGCATCGACTCGGTGGCAGCTCGGGAGACGGCGCCCACGGGCGAGCAAGGTTTCAGGATTGTCGCCAGCGCGGTGCGTGGGCAGGTGAGCACGGGGATTCCGGCGGACGCGGCGACCTGCGCCGATTGCCTGCGCGAGCTGCTCGACCCCGCCGACCGCCGCTATCGCTATCCGTTTTTGAACTGCACCAACTGCGGGCCGCGCTTCACCATCACGCGGCGCATTCCGTACGACCGGCCGCAAACCTCGATGGCGCGCTTCAAAATGTGTGCGGCTTGCCAGGCGGAGTATGACGACCCCGCGAACCGGCGTTTCCACGCGCAGCCCAACGCGTGCTGGAAGTGCGGACCAAGACTTTGGTTGACCGCGACGAATGGCGTGGAGATTGCGGCGGTCGATCCCGTGGTTGCGTGCATCGATCGACTGATGGCCGGAGAGATCATGGCCATCAAAGGCATTGGCGGATTTCATCTAGCAGTGGACGCGACCAACGAGGTTGCGGTGATGCGGCTCAGGGAACGCAAACACCGCTACGGAAAGCCGCTGGCAATTATGGTGCGCGATCTGGATGCGGCGCGGTCGATTTGCGGGTTGATGGTGGAGGAAGAAACGCTGCTGGCCACGCCGGCGCGACCCATTGTGCTGGCGCGGCGGCGCTCAGGCGGCGGAATTGCCGCCGCTGTGGCGCCGGGAATTCCGTGGCTGGGCGTCTTTCTGCCTTATGCGCCGCTGCAGCACTTGCTCTTTGCCGACGAGCGGGTGCGCGCGCTGGTGATGACGAGCGCCAATTTGAGCGAGGAGCCGATCGCCATCGACAACGAGGAGGCGCGGACGCGGCTGGGCGAAATCGCGGACGCCTTCCTGATGCACGACCGCGAGATTCTCGGGCGCTGCGACGATTCGGTGGCCGCGATTGTGGATGGCGCGCCGCAGTTGATCCGGCGGGCGAGGGGCTTCGTGCCACTCGGAGTTCCATTGCCGCTCAACGCGCCGCCGCTCTTGGCCGTGGGCGGACACTTGAAAAACGTCTTTGCTTTGGCGCGTGGGGGATTCGCGTATCAAAGCCAGCATTTGGGCGATCTCGAAAATTTCGCCGGTCTCGAATTCTTTAGCGAGTCTCTGACGCACCTGATGCGCACCTTCGAGATTGAGCCGGAGACAGTGGTGCACGATCTTCATCCTGGGTATCTCTCGACAAGCTGGGCGAAGCAATGGGCCGGCGAGCGCCGTTTGCGCCTCGTCGCGGTGCAACATCATCACGCGCACGTAGCCGGCTGCATGGCCGAACATGGCGTGGAAGGCCCGGCGATCGGGCTCTCGCTCGACGGCACGGGTTACGGAAGCGATGGGCGCATTTGGGGCGGGGAAGTGCTGATCAGCCGGCTCGACGGATTCGAGCGATTCGCGCATCTGGCCTATGCGCCCATGCCCGGAGGCGAAGCGGCCATTCGCGAGCCGTGGCGCATGGCGCTGGGACATTTGCACGCGGCCGGGTTCGATATCGACTCGCGCGAGGTGCGGGAGCTGGTGGGCGCAAAGGAGGTGGAAGCGCGCGTGCTGCGGCGAATGATGGAGCGAAGCGTGAACGCACCGCTTACGTCAAGTTGCGGGCGCCTTTTCGACGCGGTTGCGGCGGTGGTGTTGGCGCGCCGCGTGGTGGACTACGAGGCGCAGGCGGCCATCGAACTGGAGGGCCTGGCCGTGGATGAGGCGGACGGCGCGGATGCGGAATTCGCGTATCCGATGGAGTTAAAGCGCGGAGATTGGGCGCGCAGCGAGCCGGCGACCCTGAGCGCCGCTCCGCTGTGGCGGGAGTTGCTGCGAGATTTGCGCGGCGGCGCGAGCAAGGCGCGGATGGCGGCGCGGTTTCATGCCGGCGTTGCCGAAAGCTTTGTGAACGCGGTGGTCCTGGCGCGCGAGGCGACGGGGATTGCGCAGGTGGCGATGAGCGGGGGCTGCATGCACAACCGCCGGCTGGCGCGATTCTTGCGCGTGAGGCTGGAGCAGGAAGGATTCCGGGTGGTTCAGCATGCGCGGGTGAGCCCCGGCGACGGCGGCTTGAGCTATGGTCAGGCGGTAGTGGCGGCAGCCATGCAGCAACGCGTTTTGCAAGTGTGAGGCGTAGGTTGCCGCGAGGTCGCGGCGATTTCCGGAGCTGCGCGAATCGTGACAGAAATGGTGAAATGGGCCGTCCTTTTAGTTGGGGCGCTGTTCGCGTCCACCCTGGCCGCGGTGACAGGATTTGGCGGCGCGGCGGTGCTTCTTCCCATCCTGGTGAGCTCATTTGGAATTCGCGCGGCGGTTCCCATCCTGACCGTTGGCCAGTTGATTGGCAACGGAAGCCGGGTGTGGTTCAACCGCCGCGAGCTCGGCTGGAAGGTTGTGGTGTGGTTTGCGTTGGGCGGCGTGCCGAGGGCCTGGCTGGGCGGCTTCCTGTTCGCCTCCGCACCTTTGAGCTGGCTTACCCGGCTGCTGGGCGGCTTTCTCCTTTGGGTGGTCGTTTGGCGTCACCTGCGCCCGCGGCCGGCAAGATCATTCCCGGTGGGGGCATTTGCGGGAATCGGCGCCGGCTTCAGTTTTCTCTCCGCGATGGTGGGCAGTGTGGGGCCGGTGATGGCTCCTTTCTTTCTTGCCTACGGGCTGGTGAAAGGGGCGTATATCGGCACCGAAGCACTGGCGACAGTGGTTATGCACGTGACCAAGCTGGTCGCCTACCGGCAGACCGCAGTGTTGACGAGGGAAGATGTGCTGATCGGCCTCGCGCTTGGCCCGGTCATGGTGCTTGGCTCTTTGCTGGGTAAGCGCGCCGTCGACCGCTTGCCGGAAAAGGTGTTTGTCATCGTCATCGAGGCGACGCTCATCGCCGCCGGGCTGCTGTTTCTCATTCACGGCTGAGGCGACTCCCGAGCCCGACCCGGCCGCGCTACTTCGTCGGCTGGAGCAAACCCTGCGCCAGCGCCTGCCACTCGTCTTCAAGGGCCAAACGATGGAACCGGCGACCGGCGCGCACGTACCAGTAATCGGCGTTTGACTGCGCCCCCTCCTTGCGGTGCAAGTGGGCGTGCACGGCCATGGCTTCCGGCGTCTCCAGTTCGTCCACCATCCCGTGCGCCCTCGCCCAGTCGCCTTTGGCGTCCCACCAGAGCGCTTCAAGGGGCGCCGTTAAACCCGGCGGCGGCGAGGCTGTATGTGCTGATTGGCGAAACTCCTCGGCGGTCATGGAACCTTTCTACCATGGGCAAATTCCTTTCAAAACTTTTGGCGGTGCGTTCAATCCCCGCGCGGGCTCGAGCCGACACGGGGCTGATATAGTTGATTGAGTCATCGGTTCCGTCTCGAAGATGCGCCACGGCCTTTCTGCAGGTCTGCGGTAGATTCGGAGTTGCGAAGGGCAATGCGCTGATTGGAAAGAGGTTGGCGCAACCTTATGGCGGGTTGAATCCACTCCTCGGAGCGGCAATGCAGGCGATCCTCGCGCTCGAAGATGGGCGCATCTTCCGTGGCCTCGGCTATGGCCATCCCGGCGAATGCCGGGGCGAAGTTGTTTTTAATACTTCCCTTACCGGTTACCAGGAAATCGCCACCGATCCTTCCTACGCCGGGCAGATTGTCGTTCTCACCAACCCCCAGATCGGCAATTACGGTACCAACCGCGCTGACAACGAGGCGGCCAAGCCCTACATCGAGGGCCTGATCGTCCGCGAATTTTCGGCCATCAGCTCCAACTGGCGCTCCGAGCAGGTGACCGAGGAGTACATGGAGCGGTACAAGGTTCCGGTGCTGGCGGAAATCGACACGCGCGCCCTGGTGCGCCACTTGCGCACTCACGGCGTAATGCGCGGCGTGATCTCGACAGCCGTTGAAGATCCCGACGCGCTGGTCGCCAGGGCACGCAGCATTCGCAAGATGGACGGGACGGATCTGGCCAAGGTAGTTTCAACGCCTTCGATCTATCAATTCGACGAAAGCGATCCACGCAGCCAGTTGAGCGACCCGCTGCTTTCCACAGTCCTCGACCAGGACCCAAAGGAACGCAGGCTCAACGTTGTGGCTTACGACTTCGGCATCAAGCAGAACATCCTTCGCATGTTGACTCGCGAGAACTGCCGCGTGACGGTGGTTCCGGCCGAGACCTCGGCGGAAGACGTGCTGGCGCTCAAGCCCGACGGCGTGTTTCTCTCAAACGGCCCTGGCGATCCGGAACCTGTGGATTATGCGGTCCGCGCCATCCGCCAGATGATGGGCCGCGTGCCCATCTTCGGCATCTGTTTAGGCCATCAGCTCACCGGCCTGGCCCTTGGCGGCCGCACCTACAAGCTCAAGTTCGGCCATCACGGCGGCAATCACCCCGTGCGCAACAACGCGACCGGGAAGGTGGAGATCACCGCCCACAACCACAACTTCGCCGTCGATCCCGACTCAGTGAACGCCAATGAGGTTGAACTAACGCACGTTGACCTGAACGACCAGACGCTCGAAGGCCTGCGCCACAAGACGCTGCCGCTCTTCAGCGTCCAGTACCACCCCGAAGCCGCCCCCGGCCCGCACGACTCGCATTACCTCTTTCGCGACTTCCGCCAGATGATGGAGGAGTGGAAGGGATGAAGGCAGGCGAAAGATCGACCAGGGAGGATTGCGTTAGCATCGCGTAAATTCCCCAACTAGGTTTTTCAGGGAAATTCAATACTTAGCAGCGTGACTTTGAGCGAGGGCTTTATGGCAACGGCTAGCACGCAAAAATCGCTCGGCGCATATTACACAGATGAGCTAGCTGCCAATCGACTCGTTCGATGGGCAATCCGAAACCGAGATTCATCGGTACTCGATCCAAGTTGTGGTGACGGAGTGTTTCTCGCTTCGGCTTCTGAACGCCTGCTGGAACTTGGCTCCCATGCGCCTCAAGTTTGCGGCGTGGATGTGTCTTCCGCTGCTTTGCGGCAGGCATCGGCCAGAGTGAAAGGCGTCCAGCTGATCGAACGCGATTTCTTTGACATTGCGCCAGCATCGTTTTCTGGCTTTGACGTGATCGTCGGCAATCCTCCTTTCATCCGTTATCAGACATTTAACGGCGATTCGGATTCCAAGGGGCACATGCGATCTATCGAAGCGGGCGTCAGGCTTCCAAAGCTTGCATCTTCATGGGCGCCATTTTTAATCCATGCCAGCCGCTTCTTGCGCCGCGGTGGACGGCTTGCCATGGTGATGCCCTCCGAATTGGGCCATGCGATGTATGCCAGGGATGTACTGAAGTACATCGTTCAACAGTTCGAACTCGTTCGGATAGAGATGTTTCGTGAAAAGATGTTCGGCGACCTGAGTCAAAACACGGTGCTCTTGATGGGCGAAGGATATGGGACAGCGTGCCGGGAACTACGAGTACTTTTTTCTGATGGTTTTG
>JASHTU010000635.1 GCA_030040395.1 Acidobacteriaceae bacterium | reverse complement strand
CGATGCATTGGTCGAGTACGCCTTTGGCTTCGAGGATAAACTCGACCGCGTCGCGCGCGGCGCCGTAGCCGCCGGGGTTGGGGGTGACGTAGTGCGCCTCGGCCTTCACGCGCTCGCGGGCGTTGGCGACGGCCACGGCAAAGCCGCACTCGCGCATCACGGGAAGGTCGATGACGTCGTCGCCGACGTAACAGATTTCGTCGAGCGCCACGCGTTCCTGCTCCATAATTTCGCGGATGGCCTGCATCTTGAAAGCGCAACCCTGGTAGATGAATTCGAGCTTGAGGTCGCGGGCGCGGGTGGCCACGGTTTCGCTGATGCGCTTGGTGATGACGCCGCATTTGAGGCCGCCGAGGCGGGCCAGCGAGATGGCCGTGCCGTCGTGGGCGCTATAGCCCTTGGCTTCCATCATCGTGGTCGAGCTCACGCCGAAGCCGATGCCGTGATTTTTCTGGAGGTCGTCCAAGGCGCTGCCGTGCTCAGCGCCAGGACGGCCGGGGACGAGCCAGATTGTGCCGTCGGTCAATACGCCATCGACGTCGAAGAGGATGATTTTGATTTTGCGGGCGCGTTCCTGCGCGGAAGCCGTCATAGTTCGATTGTAGTTGGGCGGCCGACGCCGTGGCGCGCTAGCCTTGCTCTGGCTCATCGAAAGATGGTTGCCCGAGATACCAAAGCATCCCATCCATAACCCTGACCTTGAATGGAAACGCTTGGAGGTCTTCTCGTTCAATAATTGGTTCCAACTTCCGGTATATCTGAAGCCACGCGTCAGAAAAAGTGCCGTACTCCGACTGGCCGGGTGCTGGGAAGATCGAGCAGAGCCGGCAAATCACTTGGAGAGCCCTCAACGTGTAGTCGTCGAAAATGGGAATGTCATTTGGATAACAGCACCACAGCGCTTTTGATGTTAAAGAAACGACCTCGCGAAGCTTCCCGGTCTTCGGCCCGCGGGGCGCAATTGGTTGAATCACCCTCCACAGTTTGTCGAATTCAAACATGATCAGCGCGTGATCTCGTCCGAGCTCCATTTGTCCTGCTCGATCTGCGAATTAGACAATTCGCCTCGATATTTCTTTGCTGCACTCGGGCGGGAAGAAAAGAGTGGCCTTGTAGTCTTTGAGCCAACCTAAGATTGCCTTTTCACGATCTGCAAGATCGCGATTTCTATCGCTAAACGTGCGAAGCGTCTCTTTATCAAAGGCAGCCGTTTCCTCCCAAGGCTTGAGCTTGAGACGATTCCGCATGAAACTCTCTGTCAGTCCTGTCAGATCGAGCACTGTTTCTCCTCTTTCGCGCCCAGGAAAAGTTGTGGTACGGGGTGCCAGCCCGCCGGCGCAGCAGAGATTCGCGCTTCACTGGATAATGACGGTCTCGCGAAGGGCATCGGGGGGTGCGCCGCGCAGGCCATCTTCACGGCGGTCTTCGAGAATCAACTGAATCGCCGCGCCGAGGCTCTCGCGGCACTCTTCCACCGTGCGGCCCTGCCCGTTGGCGCCGGGAATCTCCGGAGACCAACCGACAAACCAGTCCCCATCGCGCTCGATTACGGCTGTAAATTCGTTGCGCATGGAGCGATTATAGGCTGAATTCAACGGGATAAGGGAGCTTCCGGTGGATCTCTTCGTGTCTGGGCAGTAACAATTAATTCCGTTCCCCTCCTCCCGGCGCGGTGGCGGCCTGCGTGCCGGCGACGGCGTTGGGCGGGCGCACCAACACGGCGAAGCGGGGGAAGGCGAAGCTGCCCGCGGCGTCGTCGATCACATTCAACTGGCAGAGATACTGGCCGGGCTTGAGGTGAGCCAGGGGGACGTCGAGCTCGAAGGCCACGGCGTCGCGGCCTTCTTCATTGACCGCACGGGCGCGCACTAGCGGCGTCTCGTAGACCTTGGTCGATCCCTGAATCAGTTCCAGGCTGCTGAGCAGGTCAATGGTGGATTTGGGGGCCGACTTGGGCTCCTTGGGCGCGCCGGGCTCGGATTTATCGCGCGCTGGATCGTAGACCTCGTAAAGCAGATACATGTGCTGGTCCTGACGAAAGACGTGGCTGATGTTCGGCACATACTCTTCGCCGTTGCGCGCCAGAGGGTCGATTTCCTTGCCTGGCGCCTTGCTGGGCTGGCGTACGGCGGCAAGCACGATGGAGCTCATCTTGAGCGGCGCCTTTTTCATGTCGGGCAGCGTGATATTGGCCATGAACGAGCCCATGCGTCCAGTCTGGTTTTCGCGCACCACGAACTTGAGGGTGTACTTGCCCGGCGGCAGGTCAAAGCTGGTGGTGTACTCGATGTTGCGCTGGCGGGCCTGGAGCGACTGGTCGAGATTGAGCTTGACGGTTTGGCGGGCGCGGCCGATGGGACGCTTCACTTCGTCGATGACCACGCCGATGATGTCCAGCGTCGCCTTGTCCTTGTCGCCGCCCTTCACAAACGGAATCTGCGAGCCCGGAATGAGCAGCGATACGGGCACGTAGTATCGATTTTCGTTAAGGCGAAAATAGCTCGCGTCCATGTAGACGGGAATGTCGGTGGCGGGCAGATCGCTGGCCAGTTCGTCTTCGAGCTCCTGCTCGCGGTCCTCGCGGCCGGAGTGGCGAAAGTCGGCGGGCGCATAGTAGCCGGGCCGGTACTCGAGCTTGATGCCGGGGCGATCGATCCTGATGGTCAGGCGCCGATACTTGCCGTCACGCGCGGGGTTGGTGGAGTGGTAACCGATGGCGTAATAGGCGGAGGTGTCGCGCTGGACCTGGGCGAAGGCGGGCGCAAAGTCGTTGGAATCGAAGAAGGCCTTGCCGCCGGTGTCGGTGGAGAGCGTGGCCATGACTTCCTGGGTGGCGAAGTTCTGGTTCATGTTATTCATGAGCGCGCCGCCGGTGTAGGCGCCCTGGCCGCGCAGGCTGCCGGTGGAGGCGTCGCCCAGCGGCAGCACCGCCTGCAGGCCGCGCGTGTCCACGCTATAAATGGCCAGGTTGGCGCGCACCGCGGCGTTGATGGCCGCCCGCAGCGAGGCCTGGTTCTCAATGCCGTCGCGCGAAATGCCGCCGGAGAAATAGAGCAGCGACTTATTCTCGCTGATTCGTTGCAGCGATTTCGAGATGGCTTGCAGCGCGAAGAGCTCGCGGTCGGTGTTGATGTCGTTGTACTCGCTCTCGTCGGGGGTGTAGGCGGTGGTGTCTTCCACCTGATTCGAATTGGCGTTGGCGCCTTGCGCGAAACCCTGGCCCTCCGTGCCGTTATAGGCGCCCACTTCGTGGATCAGCGCGTCCTTGTCGGCGGTGAAGTCCTGGTCCACGCTGAGCGTGTCGCCGAGGGAAACCAGGGCCACGAGATCGGCGGGTTGCATGCGGGTGCGCAGAAACTGTTGCGCCGCGTCGACGCAACGATCGAGATCCTCGGGCTGCATCGAAGTGAGATCGAAGAACATGACGATGAGGCGGTGATTGCGGAGTTCCTCAGGCCGCGCCACGACCACGGCCTTGGGTCCGTTGCCGCCGCCCGGTCCCGCGGCCAAGCCGCTCACGGTGGCCTCGCGCAGCGGCGTGGCCATTTCCACGCTTTGGAAATCGAAGGTGTCAATCTGTTGCTCTTTGCCGTTTTCGAAGATGCGAAAGTCACTCTGCTTGAGGCCGCGCACGAATTCGCCGGTCTTGGCGTCGCGGGCCACGACGTTGGTGAGGACGAGTTCGCCGCGCAACTGCATGGTGAAGCCGCCCTGGGGCGTGGCGCTTACTTTGCCGGTCTGCTGGGCGTTGATTCGCTGCGCGCCCGGAAGGCAGAGCACGACCGCCGCGATCCCCGCTCCGATTTGCCGCGCCAGATTCCTCATCGCTTTTGCTCCCGTTCTCCTCCACGGCCTTGGCGCCTTACCAGAACGCACAGGTCAGCTAACTTGCCCCGCACTAGAATCGGAACCGCGCCATAAACTGGAACGATCGCATGGCGCCCACCGAACTTACCTGACCAAAGGTTGGCGTGCCCACGGTGGTGTTGACGCCGGTATATTGCACGGTGTTAAAGGCGTTGTCGATGGTGGCGCGAATTTCCATGCTGCGCGTCTCGCCCAGTTGCATGGTCTTGGAAAGCGCCAGGTTGTTTTCGAGCGTGCCGGGCCCCTCGATGGAGTCGCGCGGCGCGTCGCCAAAGGCGTTGCAGTACCCGGGCGTAGCGGAGGGCTGCGAATAGGCCGCAGGACTGAACCACTCGCGCAAGCTGCCGCCCCCGGCCGTTACCGAAACCCCCGGCACGCGATTGGCGCGCAGTGCCCCCGCGGTTCCGCAGGCTACGCCGGTGGCTGTGGGTGTATAGGTGGGCGTCAGCCATGCCCCGCTGGCAAAAGTAAAGTTACCGGAAATGGAAAGTCCCTCGAGGATATGGTCGCCGGCGCCTGTGGTCAGCCAATGCTTATCCTGGCCGAAGGGCAATTCGTAAAGATAGGTTCCGCTGACCGAATGGCGCCGCACCAGGCTTGAGTTACCTTCCTCGGCGGCCAGATCCTGCCAGTTTTGCGCCACCACGTCCGAGCTTCCATTCACCGCGCTGGCGTCGTCGATGGCGTGCGAGTATTGATAGTTCGCGCCCATCGCCACGCCTCCAGACAGGCGTTTGTTCAGTCGCAGTGTGCCCGCGCTCATTTTGTAAAAGCCGAGAGCTTGATCATAGTCGAAGACCAGGCCGTCGGGATTGGTGGCGGGGCTGTTCGGTGTGGCGCGCGGCGCGCTCATCATGTCCAGGTGGTTGGCTTTAGAGCCGTTATAGCCAGCATTCATCACGATGCCCCACGGCAGCGTCTTCTGCACGTCCAGGTTCCACACCTCGACGTAAGGCAGCGGATAACGCGGGTCGAGCGCGTAATTGCCCACCGTAGCGGGAGCAGGGAACCCATTGGCGAGCGAGAAGCAGGTTCCGGTTTGCACGCAGGCCGTGGAAGGCGTGTTGCCCACGGCCTCCTCGTTGGTCTGTTCATCGGTGAAGGGCGGCTGATGGGCCATGGTGGTGGCGAAGGTCGCGTACTCGCCGACCGAATAGTTCATGCCGAAGCCGGC
>JASHTU010000634.1 GCA_030040395.1 Acidobacteriaceae bacterium | reverse complement strand
CCCAGAGGGCGCGCAAATGCGCCCAAGTGTTCGAGCGCGGTGAGCGCATATTCGATGCTGCGCGGCGACCAGTCGTCAGACTTTTCGCCCAGATGGACAACCAGGTTCTGGAAGGGAATGCGCTCGGCGGTTTCGAGCGCGCGCTTGATTTCGTCCATGGCGTCGATACGTCGGGATTTTTCCGGATGCAGGACGTTGACGCCGGGCGCGCCGGCGCGACCCATTTCCCGGTCGGGATAAAGCGGGGCGTGCAGGGAGAAGGCCTGAAGCGGGTTGGAATCGAACCATTCGCTCAATTCCATTACGTGCTCGCGGCTGGTGTAGTCGAAGTGCTGGCGCGCGGCGAAAATCTCCACCCCCTGCGCGCCGGAACGCGCGACAAATTCCAACAATCCCGGATGCAGGCGATGGTTGAGAAAAAGATGAGTGGAGAGAACTCGCATCATGGTCAAGATTCTTCCTTGGGCCACATGAAGATAAAGGATAACTCCTGGACTACCCTGATTTTCGCATTCCGGCGGGATTTGCGTCGATTAGGCGCCGAGAATGATCTTGCCGCGGAAAACCCCGGGGCCGGCCTAAGTCATCGTCGAGCCTGGGATGGGTCAAGCCGGGCGGTCTCTGTTGCGCAGGAACCTGAGAAGCTTGGCGGTGGTGACCACCTGGCCCACGTGGCGCTGGGTATGGTCGGCGACGTGGATCAGCGCTCCCCCCAGCGAGGTGGGCAGCCGCTTGCGGCCCACGGCGCGCGGCGCCTCAAGATTGGCCACGGCGAGCGTGCGGACGCGGCCGGCGGCTGAGGCGAAGGCGGATTGGACTTCGGCCAGAAGCGCGGCCAGAGGCTCGGCGCCGGCCTTTTCGGACTTCAGCGCGGCGAGTTGACCGGCGCTGAGTTCGCCGCCTTCAGCGTAAGTGAGGATGCGATCGATCGATCGGCCGATGTGGCGAAGATGAAAGGCGATGGGAGTGAGACCGAGCGGCTCAGAGTGGATCTCGGCGTCGGTCAGGCCGGCGGTCCATCGCGTCAGATCCTCGAGGGCGAGGTCGAGGGCGTGCAGGACGGCGCGGCCGGCGGCGGGGACTTCGGCGTGGCTTCCGCTCAGCCATGGCTCCGTGGTGGGTGCTTGTGCAGGGGGAGCGCTCATGGGAAGAATCCTCAACTCAGAAATTGCGCGACGAACTTCGCCGGAGTCCTGATCGGAACGCCGCGCCAGGGATGGTGGACGAGCCGATTGCAGTCACTCCTCGGAACCGGTGGATGGCGGCGCGGGCGGAGTCATGCTCTTTCCCGTCGATTGACGGGGCGCCTCACGATTCTTCGCAGATTTTTTGCGCAGTTTTTTGAGGTTCACCAGCTCATTCATGTCCCGCGGAGAGACCATAATCGCCACCTGGCGGCCGTGGCGCGTGACGATGACAGGTTCGCGCTGCACGAGGTCAAGCAACTGCCCAAACTGATTCTGGGCTTCGGCTGAGGTTTTGATGATCATGGTCCACGCTCCAATTAGCTATTTTAGCTAATATAGCTAATCTACCCCTCCCCCACCCCCCTTGATGGGTTAAGTGGTTTGTTTGCAATCACTTATACTAATGAGTAATGGTCCTAAATTCTTGATAATAAAGGGGTTAGATCCTAACATCCTCAATAATAAGGACTTACGGCCATTTTTGGGCGTTTTGCCCTGCATTCGGTGCAATCTCCAGGCAGGACCTAGCCGCGAAGGGCTGCAGAGCAGCGGCAAAAACAAGGTGGCCCGGGAGTGGCGGCCGTGCCTTGAGCCACCACTCCCGGGCCGCCCCGTCTCCGAAACGGAATCACTCTGGTTTGATCCCTAAAACCATTCTAGCGATTTGGCGGAATTAACCGGCAGGGTTGGGAAGAAAAATGTTCTGTTTGGAATGAGGGGGATGGGCTTGGGTGCGGGGTGCGGAGGGCTTGACAAATGAGCGATGCGGCGACCTCCTGACTCAGTTGCCGGAGACACGCCGGCGACCCTGCCGAGGAACGCGTTGCCGGCGTTTTTCGGTGCTATGGCGGACTCCTCAACACTCGGCGGCTTCCCGGGAGTGATTTGAGCTAGCGGGATATTGGGGCCTCCATCCCCGGTCCCCAAATGCGAGGGACCGGGGCCACCCTCAGTTGAGTAATCATCCCCATGAGATCGTGGCCACCCGCCGACGGCGCGTGGTTCGGGGAGAACGGATCAGCGCAGTTCAGGCAAATGGGTTCATCGTCATCTGTTCCTGCTCATTCATTTGCTCTTCTTGTTCCTGGTCCTGCTGTTGTTCCTCTTGCTCTTGCTGCATCTGCTCCTGCTGTTGTTCGTCCTGATCCTGTTGCTGTTCCTCTTGTTCCTGCTGCATCTGCTCCTGCTGCTGCTGCTCTTGCTGCTGCATCTGCTCCTGCTGTTGTTCCTCTTGCTGCTGCTGCATCTGCTCCTGCTGCTGCTCCTGTAGTTGTTCGTCTTGATCCTGCTGCATCTGCTCCTGTTGCTGTTGCTGTTGATCC
>JASHTU010000633.1 GCA_030040395.1 Acidobacteriaceae bacterium | reverse complement strand
TAGCAGAACGGGGCGATCCCTATTCGGAAGACGGCTCGGGAGTGGTGGCTAGAGCCTGTTATTAACTTTGGGGCAGGCAGCGACGGGAGCCAATTTTTTCGAGTTCCAGGAGCGAGGAGGGACGCATACCGGGTGTCTGCTAGCGACGAGCGACAACGAAATCGGGAAAATTGGCCCCGTCCCGAAGGGTTGCGGCGAAAATCCGGCCATACTTCGTTCTCGCCCTTGACGGTGGACCCGCCACAGCCTGCGGGCTCCGCCTCGTCTGGCCGGATTTTCGCTCGCAACGCTGCCTGCCCCAAAGTTAATAACAGGCTCTAGGCCGGGCCGCCATCCCCGGGCCGCCTGCTTTTGGCCCCTGCTTCGCGGCCCCTTCGCAGCTAGGCTCTGCCTGGGGTGGCGCCGAAAGCGGGGCAAAACGCCCAAAAATGGGCCATAAGTCCTTATTATTGGAGATTTTAGGATCTAACCCCTTTATTATCAAGAATTTAGACCCAGTACTAAATAGTATAAGTGATTGCAAACAAACCACTTAACCCCCAAATGGATAGGGGGTAGGGGGAGGGTAACCGAAAAGTACAGGGCATGCCGGCGCCTCCAACTCGAGAGCCGCGCGGAAACCTGTTGAAGTCGTTCTGTTCATGATTTGAAGCGCGAGATCCTGAATCGTTCTCGCATCTTGCCGGGTAGGCTTGCCGCCCCGCAAACTGCGGCTTATCCTCGGGCTTTCGCTCCGCGCCGGCAAGGGGTTCCCGAGCGCGGACCGGGTTCCATGCGTCTCATAACTCGCATCCAATCAATAGCATCGGTTGGGCTGGTTGCGCAAATACAGCCACTTCAGGGAGGGTGGAAATGCGAAGAGGTCGGGTGCTTGCTTGGGCCATCCTGTTGGGAGGATGCGCATCGGTGAGCGCCCTCAATCCGAAAGAAATCGTTCAGCAAGCAGTCACGTCCGAGCTTTACGCCAACGACCACGACAATTCGCGCTGGCTCTACTATGACGTCGACGACAAGCCGGGCAACAATGTAACCCAATGGGTGACCGAAACGCCGCATGGCAACCTCGACCGGGTCGTCGAGCAGAACGGTCGCAACCTCCCGGAGCACGAGCAGCGCAGCCGGATGGAAGCCTTCATTCAAAATCCCTCCGCCCAGGCCAAACAACGCAGAAGCGGACAACACGACGACCAGCAGAGCGCTCAGATGCTCAACCTGCTACCCACCGCATTTATCTGGACTCAAACCGGCCAGCACGACGGGGAGACCACCTTTCACTTCCGGCCGAATCCGGCTTTCAACCCTCCCACCTGGGAGTCGCGCGTCTTCGCCGCCATGGAGGGCGATATGACCGTCCAGGACGCGCAGCACCGCATCGTGAGCCTGAAAGGGCGGCTCATCCACAGCGTGAAATTCGGCCTTCTCGGCTTGTTCGGCGACCTCCAATCCGGAGGCTCGTTCAACGTGGAGAGGCGCCAAGTGGGTCCGAACGAGTGGCAGATCACCCAGACCCACATCCACATCCAGGGCCACTCCCTGATCTTCAGAACCATCTCCGAACAGGAGGACGAGGTCAAGTCCAGGTTCCACGAGCTTCCCGGCGATCTTTCCCTTCTCCAAGCCGAAAAGATTCTGATGGACCAGAGCCACTGACGCTCGCTTCAGCGCCGTGAGCCTCCGTTTTTCGATGAAGTCAGCGTGCCCGAATCCACCGCGCTCGACCACTTCTTTGGCGATGTGCTGCAGGGCACGATTCACGGCGGCGCTCGCGTCACCCGCACGTTTTGGAGACCAACAAAAAGCTCCGCGCGTGGACGGAGCTTTTTGCATCGGCGCCCAAAAATCTAGAGCTTACTCCAGCGTCAAATCCGCGCTCAGCGGCGTGCTCTCGCTCGAATCGCCCACCCGAATCACGAATTTGCCCGGATCAATCGTCCACTTGTGCTCCGTTTCGCTCCAATAGCTGAAAGCGCGCGCATCGAGGTCCATTGTTACCTGCTTGGCTTCGCCGGGCGCCAGCCGCACCTTCTCGAAGCCCTTCAACTCCCGCTCCGGCCGGTCCACTTTGGCCGAAGGGTCGGAGACGTAAAGCTGCGCTACTTCGGCTCCCTCCACGCTCCCGGTATTGGTCACGTCGAAGCTCACCGGAACCGTCGATCCCGCCTGCGCCGTAGCCGGCACGCTCAGATGGGAAAACCCGAACGTCGTGTAACTCAGCCCGAAGCCGAAAGGAAACAGCGGGTGCTTTCCGGTCGTCGTCCAGTAGCGGTAGCCAACCATCAGCTTATCCCCATACTCGATCTGGGCAATCTTGTAATCGAGCGGCTTGCCGTCTTCGCCGATGGTTCGCAGCGTCTTGTCCGGTCCCTTGGAGTAGTACCACGGCGCGGAGGCGCTCTCGGCCCAACTCCGGTCGAAGGTCACCGGCAGCTTGCCTTCAGGGTCGTGCTTGCCGAAGAGAATCTCCGCCAGCGCCGTGCCGCCCTCCTGGCCGGGATACCAGGTGTGCAGCAGCACCGCAACCTTGTCCAGCCAACGCTCCACGTCCATGCCCCCGCCGCCAGTGAGGGTCACAATGGTGTGCGGATTAGCCGCCGCCATGGCCTCAACGAGCGCATCCTGCCCCCACGGCAGCGTAAAGGTGCGGTCGTGTCCCTCACCCTCGGTGGCTGCGTCAAAACCCACCGCCACCACCACCACATCCGCCTTCGCAGCAAACTCCTTCGCCTCAGCCGAAACCAGGTCCGGCTCATACGCCATACCCATTCCAAAACGGGTGCCCGAGGAATACGGCAGATAATCGGCCACCACCGTCACCGTCTGCCCCGCGCTCAAATCGAGCGACGCGGAATTCGGAACCTGGCCCTCAGCCCGCTCCTGGTTCAGCACCTGCTTGCCATCCACCGTCACGTGGAAGACATCCTCGCCGCTGGCCGCGGCCAGCAGCAGATACTTTCCGGCTTCCCCCGCCGTGAACCTGCCCGTATAGCGGATGCTGCGCGGAGTTGTGTCCTGGGCGCGCCATTGGCCCTCGCTCCACTCCGCCACGCTCGGCCGCATAGTGGTCTCGGGCGAGCCCGTGAAGTCGTTGCTCGGGTAGGTCTCCGTTTTCAGGCCACCCCCCCAGTGCGTATTGCGGAAGACGTCAATCATATCCGGCAGCCCGCGCGCATACAGAACGTGCGCATCGGGACCGAGCTGATTGCCAATGCCCACTACCGTGCTCACGGGATCGAAGGCCGTCGCCTCCGACGAACCCCCGCCGCCCGGAACCGCGGGCCACGCATCCGGCCCGATAATCGCGACCGTCTTCACCTTCGCCGCATCGAGCGGCAGCAAGTGGCCTTCGTTCTTGAGCAGCGTGACGCTTTCGAGAGCCCCCTGCAACGCCACCGCGCGGTCCGCCACAGAGTAAGTCGAGTCCGCCGGATCGAACTGCGGCCGGTCGGTGAATCCGTAGCGCAGTTCAACCCGGAAAAGCCTCATCAGCTTGTCGTCGATGGTCGACTCTTTCACCGCGCCGCCCTTCACCGCGGGAATCAGGTTTTTCGCGTTCATGAACTTGGAACTGGGCATCTCCACGTCAAGACCGTTGTTGGCCGCGGCCACGCCGTCGTAGGTTGCATCCCAGTCCGACATCAGGACACCCTCGAAACCCCAGTCGCCCTTCAACACTTTGAGATTGAGAAAGGGGTTTTGCGTGGCGTGTACGCCGTTCACCAGGTTGTATGAGTTCATCACCGCGTCCACGTGGGCCTTGGTCACCGCGGCTTCGAAGCCGGGAAGGTAGATTTCGCGCATGGTGCGCTCGTCCACGTTGGCGCTCGCGTTGTGCCGGTTATACTCCTCGTCGTTCAGAGCGTAATGCTTCACCGTGGCGACCACCCCCTCCGATTGCACACCCTCGATGTAAGGAACCACCATCGTCGCGTTCAGATAGGGATCTTCCGAAAGATATTCGAAATTACGTCCCCCAATCGGCGAGCGCGCAATGTTCACGCCTGGCCCCAGCAGGAAGTTTACGCCGCGCGCCCGTGCGTCTTTGCCCAGGCTCTCGCCCAGGGTGCGCGCAAACGCGCGGTCCCACGTGGCCGCCAGCGCCACGCCGCCCGCGTACGCCGTGGTCGGCCCCCACGTGCGCACCCCCACCGATGCATCCGACATCTTAAAGCGCGGCAGCCCAATCGACGGCATCGGGTGCGTGAACATACTGTCTACGCCACCCAGCAGCTCGATCTTCTGCGCGAGCGTAAGCTTGTCCACCATGGCGCGGGCCCTGGCTTCGATCGCCGGCGAATCGGGCCCCGGAGCCTGCGCTACCGCCGGCAAACCGGGCATGAGGCAACAACCCACCAGGATGCCGAAAAAAGTGGCTTGCACCCGTATAAAAAACGTTTCAGGAGAGCCCTGGGTCAGCTTTTTCATGATGCAGCAAGCCTAGCGCACCAGCCTGCCCGTTGTACACGCATTCCCTATCGCGCGCGTGTAAAATCGGATTTTTGCGACCAGGGCAGTCGACTCGGCTAGAGGCATAATGCGAAATCTTGGACCCAATCAAATGAAGCAGTTAGCGCAAATCGAAATTCTGTCCCCTTCAGACTTGGCGCTCAACCAATAGCCCTTTTTGCAACATGCCCCGGAGCAACTCGTTCGCTCCCTGCTTCAAAGCACCTTGCGTCAGCGCTTCCAGTTCATTTTGCCCGTTGGAGCCCCGGTCGGAGCTCCCAACGTACCGCTCGACCACTTCCCGCGCCGAGTGCTGGCCGTTCAGGCACTGCAAGAGCGGCTGAAACGATGCATCCACTTCCAGCTCCATTCCGGAAGCCTTGCTAGAGATTGCGAATGACTCCTCCGGCATGTCATAGCGGCGAATCCGCACATCGGGAGCGAAGGCGAGAACCGTCCCCTCCTTCCATCCCTCTCTGCACGGCCGCTCGGGCCGCTCCTCGATCGAGAGTTCTCCGTACCGCATCACTGTATAGGCCAGGCAGCCGCCCTGGCAGTTCCAAAGCTCCCGGTAGCGGCAATCATCGCACTCCGCGAGCGGGTAGAGCCGGGATTGATAAAGACTCATGGCTTTGCGGTAGTAGTTATGGATTTCCTCGAGGTTTTGAAACTCGTCCAGATGGCGATTCCACATCTTCGAAAGGCAGAAACAACACCACACACGCAGATCGGGTCCGATATCGATCACCGGAGCGCAGCGCATGTTGCGCTGGAAATCGACGACGCCTTTCAGCAGCAACTCTCCGGCCTGTTCGTTGTTGAACATGCAGAGCGGAACCGCGTTATCCATTCTCACCTGCACGCCGCCTTCCTCCGCGCGGCGGACAAACTCCACCACGAACGGCGCCATCTCTTTGTAGTCCTCCAGCTTGAGAAAGGCGTTGTTCGCACCCACCACAGGGAGCGAAAAACTCATCCGAATCTTGTCGATGCCATATTTCCTGGTAAGTTCGAGGACATATTCGTAGTTGGGCTGCTTTTCGAAGACGTTAAAGCTCAACGTAATCGTTCCCCGGTCTGCAATGGCCGCCAGGTTGCGCTCGATTCTCTCCCAGATATGGGTCGCATAGCGCTCCGGGCGATCGATATTCAAAAGGAAAATCACTCGCCGGGGCGAGGTGCGCCGGAACAGGTCGTTATAACTTTCGGGCCAGGTCGCGTTGCTCAGCACATCCATGCGCATTCCGCTCTGCAGCGCCATCTCCAGAATGCGGGGAAACTCCGGATGGAGCGTCGGTTCTCCGCCCATCGCCCGAAAGTATGGGTGGTTCGATCGCTTCAAAAAACCGATCACTTTCTCCACATCGCTGATCGACATGGTGAGCTTTTGCCCGGAGCCCAGTTTTTCCTGGGCAAAACAGTACGGGCACTTGAGATTGCAGCGGGTGGTGAGGAGTATGTTGGCCATCTCTTCTCGCTTTCTTTACGGAATCGCCGAGCCAGCCGGAACGGTCGGGCCCTCCGGTTGTTTGTTTTCGAGCCAAGACAGTCTTTGAAAGGGCGCAGCCTCCGGATTCTTCCGGCGCCGCGCCGCTTCCAATCATGCGTTTTTTCGCAATCGGTTCGAGGCGGATCGCTTGCAAAGAATGCAATCTTTCTTCCCCGAACCAGTCAGAAAAAGTCGACTCTTTCTACAAACCGCCCGGAAGTTCCCGCAAACTCAGGTCCGCTTCCTCGCAGCCAGCCGTCGCAAACCGGTGAACGGGCCAATGGCCTGAGCTGATTCCACGGGATATCCAGCCACATAGCCGGTCGGCCGATAGAAGATCGGATAGAAGATCCCGTAAAAAATGGGGTAGAAAATCGGCCGGTAGTAAATGATGTGGTTGGCCAGCGTTGCCTTCCACGCCACGTCGATCGGGTACCGGATGGGACCGACGACACCCCGTCCCGTCTTGAACTCTGCCACCAGGCTCTGTAGTTTCTGAACCCTGTTAAATTGCTCGATCTCCTCGGGCTCCAGCGTCACGCCGTATTGATTGGCGACTTCCTGCGGATTGGCCAGCAATTTGGAATACAGTTCCGCATCCTTCTCGCAAGCCTGCATCAACTTTGCAACCGCAGCTTCATTGTTCACATTGAACCTCCTTCCGGAGAACCGGACCGCGCACGCCTCGCACAGGCGAAAAGACCTGGAGAATTCGCGTTGACGAGAGCCGGCGAGGCCGGATTTCCCATTCCTTTCGACAACAGCATTCACGAAGAAATTGAGATACGGGAGCCCAGGGGTGATTTTCCAGGCCGTTACTGAGATCCTGGCTCCGGCGCTTTTGGGATAGCGCAGACGCGCTGGGAGAGGCCCGCTCCCAAAGGTTGACGTCATAGTGGTGCGAGACGCACATGAATGGCTGTGCCCAAAATCACAGGGAATTGTGACGGCGCGACGCCTCCGCGGAAATGGTTGAAGGCGCGGGCCGTTCTCCTGTCACTTGCGCCTGCATGGTGGAACCGCTGCAATGGAAAGCGGGTTTCGCGCTACCCGGCACTACCCGGCGCTACCCGTCAACCTACCCATGTGCACGCTTTCACGCTGGAATCAACCGTGAGTGTTCCAACGGATTCCGCATCAATTCCATCGAAAGCTGTTCAGAGCTCCCGCCAGCGCTCCTCAACTCGCCAATGACGCGCTCGATCAGGCCGTCCCAGTCGCCAGGTGTGCTTTGCCGCAGCAGCCGCGCCGTTGGGTACCACGGCGTCGTCTCCGTCTCCTGCATCCATCGCCAGTCGGCCAGATACGGCAGCAAAATCCACACCGGCTTGCCCATCGCCCCGGCCAGATGCGCAATCGAGGTGTCAGTCGTAATCACCAGGTCCAGCGTGGCTGCGAGCGCCGCCGTCTCAGCCAAATCGTGGTCCTGGCTCGACCCGTCCGAAACACATACATTGTCAGGCAAGCCGGCCAACTGCTTCGCCGCTTCGCCTTTTTGCAGCGAGATCCATGTCGCGTCCACCGCACGAACCAGCGGCAGCAGTGTAACCAGCCGCGTTGAGCGCCGCTGGTCAGCCTTGTACCGCGGATTACCCGCCCACGCCAATCCCACGCGAGGTCCCGGTCCCGCATCCCGAAACTGCAATCGCTTTTCGGCAACCGCCGCCGGCTCAGCCCCCAAATACGCACCCGGCCAAGGCACGGTGTCAACTGTCGTCCCGAAAACCGCCGGCAGGCTCATCAGCGGACACTCCAATTCGAAATCACGTTCCCTGTCCGACCCCAACCCACCTCCCGAGACCTCGCTGCAATGCGCGCCCAGCATCCTCGTCTCGGCCTGCCCCGCGCGCACCACGGCCAGCGAGCGCATCAGCCGCTCCACCGGCGCCTGCACTTCGAGAATTGGCGCGCCCCCGCGCGCGGCCACCAGCGCCGCGTAGCGGCAAAATTGAAGGGTGTCGCCCAGGCCCTGCTCCGCGTGTAACAGCACCCGTTGCCCTTGGAGCGCTTCGCCGCGCCAGCGAGGCTGCGCAAATTGCCTCGGCGCGCGATGCACCTCGCGGAATCGCCAGCGCGCTTCGTAGTCCACCCAGCCGTGCTCCCAATCTCCCAGACGCAGTTCAGTCAACGCCAGGTTGTAGAGTGCGCCCGGAAGCGATGGATCCCGCTCCGCCGCCGTCCGATGCGCCTGCAAAGCTTCGCCCATACGGCCCAGATCGAGCAGCGAATTGCCTCGGTTCGACGTGGCGGCTTGGTTGCCCAGCGCCTCTGCGCGCTCGAAAGCCGCAATCGCCTCCTCGAACCGGCCCTCGTTGTGGAGCAGAATTCCCTGCATATTCACGGCTTCGTCGTGGTCGGTATCGCGCGCCATCGCCCACTGCAGCCACCCCCACGCGCCAGCCGGGTCCCGTTCCGCAGCCCGGAACTGGCACCATGCAATCTGCGTCTCGATTTGATCGGGGTTCAGCGCAAAGGCCTTGCGCAGATACTTTTCCGCATCCGCGGGCCGGCGCCGCTCGCGCTCCAGGATGGCTAGGTTTACCCATCCAGAAATCAGGTCCGGCCGCAACTCCGTGGCGCGCCGCAAAGCCGCCTCTGCGTAAGCCTCGTTGCCCTGTTCGCGCAGCAAACTTCCCAGGCTCATCCACGCCGCGGCAAAATCCGGGCGTAACGCAATCGCACGCCGATAGCGCGCTTCGGCCTCCTTCTTCCGCCCCAGCCGCGCCAGCGCAAAGCCGGCGGCAAAGTGCGCTTCCGGCAATCGCGGCTGCATCGCTAGCGCCTGCTCATAGCGCACCAGCGCCTCTTTGTGCCGGCTCATAAAGGCCAGGGCGTTGCCCAGTCCCATCTGGGCGGCCGTCAGCGACGGCCGCCGCGCCAGCGCCCGTTCAAATTCGCGCGCGGCTTCCTCCGGCCGGCCCGCGGCGATCTTCAGCTCGCCCAGCCCCATCCGCGCCAGCGGGTCCATCCCGTCCAGCCCGAGGGCCTCCGCGTAAGCGCGTTCCGCCTCATTGTTTCGTCCCGCCGCTTTCAGCGCCTGACCCAACGCCACCCACGCCGCGTTCATCCCCGGCGCGGCTGCTGTGCCCGCCGCCGCCATTTTCACCGCCGCTTCCGTCTGCCGGCTGGCCAACGCGACCAGGCTCATCCCCACCAGCGCCTCGGGATGCCGCGGGTTCCGCTCGAGCATCTTCTGATAATTGAGCGCGATTTCCGTCAACTGCCCCGTCCAGTTGTGGCTGCGTTTTCCGGTTTGCGACGGTTTATGCACGGTTCGAAGCATAGGCGCCCCCAACGGACCAACCTTGGTGCAATCCGTAATCCCTGGCCCCCCGATCCCTGATCTCCGCTCACCTTGAAACCTAGGCTCGGCCACGGCGGCGCACAAGCAAAAAGCAGGTCGCAGAGGCCCTTGGGAAGGAAGTCTTTCCCAATCCTGGCCGAGTTTGAAATCGGGACTGGCGCCGGACGATCCGCTGGGCGCTTGACCAATCTGGTGCGCGCCTCGAATTTCGTCCTCCTGTAATACTGCTTGTTGCACAATGGAGTGATAGGGGGAGCAGTCGTGCCGCGTATTCACTTTCAACTACAGCTCGCCGAGCTCAAGGACAAGCTCCTTGCCATGGCTGCCCTGGCGCAGCAGTCGGTCGAGGCCGCGGTCGACGCCTATCTGCAGCGCGACAAGGGCCTGTGCAAATACGTCAAGCAGAACGAAGCCGCCGTTAACACCGCGCAGCGGGACTTGGATGAGATGGCTTACGAGCTGCTCGCCAAGGAACAACCCATGGCCATCGATCTGCGCTTCATCCTGGCGGTGATCAAAATCAACGGCGACCTGGAGCGCGTTGGCGATCAGGCCATGAGCATTGCCCGACGCACCAAGGACGTTCTTGCCCTCGAGCGGGTCGAATTGCCGGTCGATTTCGCCGCCATGGGCGAGTACGCCGGTCGCATGATCCGCTCCGCTGTGCAGGCGCTGCTCGACGGCGACGCCCGCCTCGCCGACTCCATCCGTGAGATGGACGACGAGATCGACCGCATGAACCGCCGTGCCCAGGCCGACCTGCTCAAGCTCATCGTGTCCGAGCCCCAGTCCACCAAGCAGGCCATGACCGGCATCCTGGTGGCGAGAAACCTGGAGCGGATCGCCGATCACGCCGCCGACATCGCCACCGACGTCATCTTCTGGATTCGCGGCGCCGATGTTCGCCACCAGTTAAGCATGTCCTTAGACTGATCGGAGCCCGCTTGATCCCGCTGCGCCCGCCGGCAGCTCCGGCGTGGCCGCGATCAGTTGCCGCGTATACGCCTTTTGCGGATGCGCGCATAGCGCTTCGGTTTCGCCGCTTTCCACCAGCCGTCCCCGCTCCATCACCGCAATCCGCGTACTCAGGTAGCGCACCAGCGGCATGGAGTGCGAGATAAACAGATACGTCAGTCCGTTCTCCCGCTGCAGCCGCCGCAGCAGGTTCACGATCTGCGCGCCCACGCTCACGTCGAGCGCCGAAACCGGCTCGTCAAGAATCAGCAGCGCCGGCCGCAGCGCCAGCGCCCGGGCAATGTTCACGCGCTGCCGTTGCCCCCCGGAAAGCTCATGCGGATGCCGCGCCAACGCCGACTCCTCCAACCCTACCTCGCGCATCAGCTCCGCGCCCCTGGCGCGCAGGACGGTCCGCCGGCGATCCACGCCAGCCTCGCGTCTATGAATCAACCACGGCTCGGTGACGATCTCAAAAATGTTCATCCGCGGATTCAGCGCCGCGTACGGATCCTGGAAAACCGGCTGCATCTTCCGCCGCAACCGCCGCATCTCGGCGCCGGAAGCCTTCGCTACATCCACGCCACCCACGCGCACCGCGCCGCGGCTCGGCGCAGCCAAGCCCAGGATCATGCGCGCCACCGTGGTCTTGCCCGAGCCCGACTCGCCCACCAGGCCCAGAGTCTCGCCGGCTTCGATCGAGAGCGAAACGTCTTCCACCACGCTGCGCTCTTCGCTCCGCAAGCCGGCGCGTCGCGGATAGCTCTTCCACACCGACTCAACTTCAACCAGCGCCATACACCGATGGTAAACGGGTGCGCGCGCAGCCCGCCCGCGCCGCTGGGCGCCCCAGCTCTCAACCGCCGGGCGAACGGTCTGTGCTCGCTGGGCTGGAAATCCCCCTTTTAGGACGTGGGGGGCGCGGGCCCCGATGACTGAACCACTTGGCCAAAAGCCGAGCTCACCAGCGCAACACTGGACCCGTCGCCAACCGCCAGTTCGAGTTGACAATCTCGTGCACGTTGTTGTTGGTCGATGCGTAGTGGGTGTTATAGAAATCGCCCTTCAAGCGCCACGCAAAATCGCGCGTGAAGCCGATGTCGATGCCGGCTCCCGCGGAAACCGCCAGCGTATTATTGGACTTCAAGTCGGGAATGGCGCTGCTGTTTAGGTGCGAACTTCCCACCAGACCATCCGCGAAGATTGTGTTCGCGCCAAGGTGCGTCTGCACTTGTGGGCCGAAGAGGAAAAAATAATCGCGGGGGTGGAAGTCGGGAAAATCATTGCGGTAGAAGCCCGAGACGTCCCCCTTCACATCCAGCCAGTTACCCACCAGCGGTAGCGGCACGGTGGCCGCCGCATCCCAGCCCTGCATACCGCCGCTGAAGGCGTTGGTGCTGTTGCGGTCGTAGGGCCGAAACACATACGAGAAGCCGCCATAGAGCGTGAAGTTGGGCACTGACCAGCTACGTGCGGATTCCGGCACTTGTGCGCACAAACAGGTGGGGGCAGCCAGGGCCATAATGAGCAGAACCGGGAAAAATGACTTTCGCATCGCTCAATACCTCGAGTTTTTGAAATGAACCGCGGCAAGAAGTTTGCAAAGCGATCACGCGCGCAACCGAAAGCGCGAGAAAACAGTATGCAGTTGGATGCGCTTCCCCAGCCGCGCGTAGGCTGCGCGCAGGCTCAATCCCAGGCGCACGTGCTCCGCCCCATCAACGCAATACGGTTAAAGTGCGCGGCAGTAGAGTTAAGTGCGCGCACGCTTTGAAGCACGTCGGTTGTAACAGAGAAAAATGCGGGCGCCGGACCTGTATCTTGCCCGGGAAAATTCCCCTGGCCCGCGGTGCGGCAAATCAAGATCGCAGGCCCAGTCGATTTCCGATCGTCGCGTGTCCGGTCCGGACCCTACTTTCCGGCCGCGTCCACCATCGCCTCGGCTCAGTTCACCGCATCCTGGCGCCGGTCTTCTCCGCACTCATATTCGAAGGACGGATGGGAGCAGGCGCTAGGAATGAGCGACGGGCACGAATGCGACGCGCATCTCCGCGACATCAATGTGGTTCAAACCGGACTTGACGCTTGGGTCGGCGCCGGCAAGAGCGCGGGCTTCATCTTCGCTGGCGGCCCGGACGACCAGGATTCCGTAGACGCCCTTTGGGTCAAGCACAGGGCCCCCGAAGAGGCAGATGCCCTTCTCGTTCAGGTCCTTCCAGTAAGCAAAATGCTGGTCCATCAATGCTTGCTCGCCCGGTGTAATGTCTTTGTCGAAGCTGGCGCGCGGCTGAAGGAGTCGGATCAACCAGTTCTTCATCGGCGGTTTGTCCTCAACGAGGTTGGAGTTCGCACCAGGAGCCTGCGCAAACAGCACGGGCGCCAGACTCATCAACAGAGCGGCAAGGAGCAGCGGCGCTGACTTCATGCGAGCGATGGTAGACCACGCGGACGGCAACGGCAAGCGCGCGTGCGGCCGATGATCGAGAATTGGGGGCAAAATTTCGTTTGACATATTCCTATATAAGCATGTATTGTCACTTTCCATGGCCAGGGCCCCAACCACCTCCGATCCCTTCAATGCCGTCGCCGAGCTCCGGCGGCGCCAGATTCTCACCTACCTTGCGCACGATGAGAGGAAGGTAGGAGAAATTGTTAGGGCTGTCGGTCTCGATCAACCCTCCGTCTCAAAGCACTTGGGGGTGTTGCGCCGGGTGGGATTGGTCCACGTTCGCCGCAATGGGCGCCACAGGCTCTACCGGACCAACGCCGACGCCATTCGTCCCCTGCACGAATGGACTGAAACCTTCGAGCGCTATTGGCGCCGCCAGTTGAGCCTTGTAAAGGAACGCGCCGAAGCACAAATGAACCGAGGGCCCGCAATCCAATCGAATCTCGCAAAAGGAAAATCATAACCAAAGGAGAAATCATGACCTCGACCCTTTCCGGTATTGAGAGCCTCACGCTCACTGTGAACCAGGAAATCCGCGTCCACGCATCGCTCGAGGTCACGTTCGCGGCGCTCCTGGAACAGATGGGTCCCGCGAACGAAATGCCCGATGGAACGCCGTTACCGATGAAGCTCGAACCTTGGCCCGGCGGACGCTGGTTCCGCGACCTGGGCGAAGGCAACGGCCATCTCTGGGCCAATGTTCAAGCCATCAAGCGGCCCACGCTGCTGGAGTTCAGCGGGCCGCTGTTCATGTCCTATCCTGTGGCCAACAACGTGCAGTACCGCCTGAGCCATGAGGGCGGCGAAACGCTTATCAGGTTTTGCCACTCGGGCTTCGGTCTGATTCAGGACGAGCACCGCAGGGGAGTGACCACGGGATGGAACTCCATCCATGAAAGAGTGCGCCAGCGCGCCGAAGGGTCTTTGGCCACCGCAGCTATCCGCAAGTGAATTTCTAACATTCGCACAAAGGAGAATCGCGATGCCGATTGCACGGGAATTCTTAGCCGAGTTTGAAACGCAAGCACCCGTCACGAGAAAGTTTCTCGAGCGCCTGCCCGCAGATAAATTGACGTGGAAGCCGCATGAAAAATCGATGACCGCCGGGCAACTGGCGTTCCACATCGCCTTGACGCCGGGAGGGGTTGTGCGCTTCGTCCAAAACAATCCGGCTCAGGCTCCGGACGGTTTCAAGTTTCCACAACCGGAGAGCCGGGAGGAGATCCTGAAGGCGCATGACGAAAGCGTCGCAACCGTGCGCAGCCTATTGCCGCAGTTTGACGATGCGGCCATGCGTGAAACCTGGCGTATGCTGGCCGGTGGTCGCGAGCTGCTGGCGCGGCCGCGCAGCGAATTCGTCCGCGACATTATGTTCAGCCACCTGTACCAGCATCGTGGGCAGTTCAGCGTCTACTTGCGGCTGCTGAATGTAGCTGTTCCCGCAAGCTGGGGACCCAGCGCCGATGAGCCGCCGGTCTTTATGCAACAGGCCGCGCAGGTGGCGTAGGTCTCTGACCGTTTGATTGGGCGCCGTTCCTGGCCGCCCCATGTACTCCGGGGTCCCCCCGGACAGGTCTTCGTCCGTGGGGTGGAGATCTCGCTTTTGAGACCCGGGACAGTCGATCTTCAACTGCGAACCAATTAACTGCACCGCGGCCAACCGAGCAGAATTTCAGGAATCTATGTGCCCAGTCTGCATAGCTGCTGCGGCAGCCATCGCCGGCAGCGCCACCGGAACCGGTGGCCTCACCGC
>JASHTU010000632.1 GCA_030040395.1 Acidobacteriaceae bacterium | reverse complement strand
AACGCGGGCACGCTCAGCCGGGTTCCGGTCAGAAAGAGAATCCAGACGATCCCGGCCAGCGCCGCAGGCAGCGCGGAGATGATCAGGAATGGATCCAGCCAGGACTGGAAGTTGACCACGATGAGCAGGTAGACGAGCAGAATCGAAAACGCCAGTCCGGCCAGCAAGCCAACGTAGGACTTATACATCGTCTCGCTTTGCCCGCGCAGGATGAAGTGCGAACCGCGGGGAAGGTTCTGCTGATTCCGCGCCACAATCCGTTCGACGGCGCGTGTCACGCTGCCCAGATCGGCGCCGTCCACATTGGCATAAATATCGATGACCGGCTCGATATCGTAGTGGCTGACTTCGGCTTGCTCAGCGCCGGGCACGATGCGGGCCAGGTTGCCGAGGACTTCAACCGGCTTGGGTGCGCCCGGAACCATGGAGGCAGAGCCGGGCGCCAGCGTGGAAGCCGCGCCGGGCGAGCCGGCCGGAACCGCACCGGGCGCAGTGGTGCTGACGGGGTCGCCCGCCTGCAAAACGGCGCCGGGGCCGGTGACGGCGAGGCTTTTCAGATCCGCCATGGTGTCCAGCCGGTACTGCGGCGCCTGTACGGCGATGCTGTACGAAACTCCGTTGCGGGGATCGAGAAAGTAGTTAGGCGTGGTCTGGAAGCTGCCGCTCAGGGCCACCAGCAGGCTCTGGGTCACGTTCTCGTCGGTCAGCCCGGTGTCTTCAGCCAGGGTGCGATCGACGTCGATGGTGAGGTTGGGATCGTTGAATGGCTGCTGGATGCGCGCATCCACCGCCCCCGGCAGGTGGCGCACCTGCTCGAGGATGCGCTCGGCGAGCTCGCGATTGGCCTCCAGATTAACGCCCACGATTTGCAGATCGATGGGCGCGGCCAAGCCGAAGTTCAGGATTTGGGTCACGATGTCCACCGGGGTGTCGTAGAACATCACGCCCGGGTAGTCGCGGTTGAGCACCTCGCGCAGCCGCCGCACGTACATGGCGGTGGGATGATGGTCCCGTGCGAGCTGCACCTGGATATCGGCGTCCGACGGTCCCACCGGCGCGGAGGTCGAGTATGACAGATTCAGCGAGGAGTTGGGCAACCCGATGTTGTCCATGATGGTCACCAGCTCTTTGGCCGGAATCTGCGAGCGGATAGTGGCTTCAATGCGGTCGCAGAGCGCCGCCGTCTCCTCAATGCGCGTGCCGGTATGGGCGCGCACGTGAATCTTGAACTGCCCGGCATCGACGGAGGGGAAGAAATCCTGCCCGAGCCAGGGAGTGAGCAGCCCTACGGAGGCAACGGCAAACGCCAGGAAGAGGGCGAGGAAAATAGCGGGGTGATCGACGCAGATGGTGAGCAGGCGCAGGTAGCCGTGGCGCATCCGCTCGAAGTTCGTCTCGAAGGCGAACTGGAGTCGGACCAGCGGATTGCGGCTGGCGCGCCGCCGCTGCACATCGGCGTCGTCATGCTCCTGCAACAGGTACTTGGCCATGGTGGGCACCAGGGTCCGCGAGAGCACATAGCTGGCCAGCATGGCGAAGACCACCGCTTCCGCCATGGGTACAAACAGGTAGCGCGCCACGCCGCTGAGCATGAACATGGGCACGAACACGATGCAGATAGCCAGTGTGGAGACCAGGGCCGGGGTGGCAATCTGCGCGGAACCGTCGATAATCGACTGCTCCAGTTCTTTGCCCTCTTCGAGATAACGGTTGATGTTCTCGATGGCGACTGTGGCGTCGTCGACGAGAATGCCCACGGCCAGCGCCAGACCGCCCAAGGTCATAATGTTGATGGTCTCGTGCAGCGCGTCGAGCAGAATGAGCGAGCAGAGAATCGAAAGCGGAATCGAAACCGCGATGATCAGCGTGGAGCGCCAGCTCCCGAGGAAGATCAGGATCATGAGCGCCGTAAGACAGGCGGCGACGATGGCTTCGCGCACCACTCCGCTGATGGCTGCCTGCACGAAGATCGACTGATCCGAGACAGCAGCGATGCGCAGCGTCGGGGGCAGTTCGCCGCGGATATACGCCAGCCGGTCGCGCACACCCTTGATAATGTCCAGCGTGGAGGTCGAGCCGGTCTTCAGGATGTTCATTAGCACGGCGCGATGGCCGTCCACGCGCACGATGTTGGTCTGTGGCGGAAACCCATCGCGCACGTGCGCCACGTCGTGCAAATAGACCACGGCGCCGTTCACCGCTTTGACGGGCATGTTGTTTAGCTCCGAGATCAGGCTAGGCGCGGAGTTGGTCTCCACCTGGTACTCGAAGCGGTTGATCTTGATGGTGCCCGAAGGCGCAATGACGTTCTGCGCGCTGACGGCGTTGACCACATCCGACGGAGAAAGTCCCCTGGCCTGGAGCGCCGCCATGTTGAGGTCAACTTGAATCTGGCGCACCTTACCGCCATAGGGAAAGGGAATCTGCGCACCCTCGATGGTGGCCAATTGCACACGGATGTCGTTCATGCCCAGGTCGCTCAACTGCTGCTCGTTCAGACCCTGGCCGGAGAGGCCGAGCTGGAGGACAGGTACGCTAGCGGCATCGTACTGAATGACGAACGGGGGAAACGTGCCTTGGGGCAACTGGCGCGTGATCGCCCCGCTGACTGCCGTCACCTGGCCAATGGCCTCGCCGATGTTCACGTCCGGCTGGAAGAAGATCTTGATGACGCCCACGCCCACCAACGACTGCGATTCAATGTGCTCGATGTCATTGACCGCCGTAGTCAGGACACGCTCGCTGTTATAAACGATGCGGTTGGCCATCTGATATGGAGAAAGACCCTGAAAGTTCCAGACCACCGTCACGACCGGGATATCAATATTGGGAAAGATATCCCTCGGCATCGTCTCGATACTGAGCGCGCCAAGGATCAGGATCAAAAACGCAAAGACGACAAAGGTGTAGGGCCGCCTGAGCGCAAGCCTGACAAACCACATCATAAGATTGGCACTCGCTCCTGCCGGCGTCCTGGCGTCGTTTCACCTTGACCGGAGCGCCCCCACCCTCTGGAAGAGATTTGGCGGCAGCTCTGGTCCGGCTCGCGCCGGCTGATCGGATTCCCGGACCTGTTGCGCCCCTGCCGCTCCCGGTCCAAATATCCAGTTGAAAGTACTATGTTAATTGAAAGATAAAGACAAGGGAAAATAGCGAGATTTGCCCTTACCTACTTAGGACGTTTGAGAGGGTGGAAAGGATACATTCATCGGGGAGCGGCGTCTCGCCATTCGAGCTGTGTCCGGCAGGGGACCCAACCGCGGCCCGAGGGCCACCCTCCGATGCGCCGTGTGAGCAGGATAGGGCTTCCCGGCCACGGTCGGCAAGCACGCGGAATTTTCGTGACGGGCGAAGTCATCCACCATCCAGCAACCGCTCGATCCCGGGGGCGAGGGTTTCCGGCCTAGTCGACGGGCTGTAACGCGCGACTACTTCTCCATTGCGGCCGGTGAGGAACTTGGTGAAATTCCATTGGATTCGCCCAGCGGCCAAGAAGCCGAGGAGACCCGGCTTTTCCCTCTTCAGGAAGAGGTAAAGAGGATGCGTGCGGGGTCCGTTGACGTCGATTTTGGCGAAAAGGGGAAAGCTGACAGCGTAGTTTGTTTCGCAAAACGCGCCAATCTCATCGGCTGTGCCCGGTTCCTGCCCGCCGAACTGATTGCAAGGAAAGCCGAGCACCGCGAAGCCGCGATGCCGATAAGCGCGATAGAGAGTTTCCAGCCCCGCATACTGCGGGGTGAAGCCGCATAGGCTGGCGGTGTTGACGATGAGCAACACCTGGCCGCGGAAATCTTTCAGGCTCACCGCGCGCCCGTCAAGCAGCGGCGCGGAGAAGGAATAGACGGTCTGCGCGGGCGCTTCCATGGACGGAAAACCTCACCGCGGAACGATGTCCTGCGCTCTCGGTCCGCGTCTAATGCATTTTAAGAAAAATCCCTGTAAGGGATGCTCGATGGCGCAGCCGCAGCCGAGGGGCGGCAACCCGCCTGGCTCCGGTAGACTGTGGACTGGGTCCCGAAAATGCGGGAGTTCCCGGCGGCCGGCTGTTCTTGGCGGGGCGAGGATCATCCAGGCCCAGGGAGAGCATGTTTTGTCTGGGGCGGCAAGAGAGGAGCGGCGCGTGTTGGCAGCAGGCGTCACGCGGCAAGACGGCGGAAGAGGCGAAATGTTCGAGCCGACGACCGGCCCGAAGGTTTGGGCGGGGTGACCGCGGTCCAATATAATCAATCTTTCCTCGACGAAGGAACGATCATTCAGCATTTGAGGGTGTGCATATTTTTTCCGTGAAGCCGAACCATGGACCGCACCAGTACTTTTGTTCGCCGCAGGGCCCCGGCCCGGTGAAGATCAGGCGCATCCCCCTCCGCGGGGCGACGCAGTTCGCGGCTTCAGCGCGCATCTTGACGGGCATCCTGGTGCTGATGACGCTGGCGTTCGCCGCCGCATCCGCGATGGCCCAGCAGCCGGTTCCGACGACGCAGAATCAGGAGCCGAACACGATCGACGAGATTCGCGTGATCGGCAACCGGCGCATTCCCAAAGAGACCATCCTCGCCCGGCTTTTCACCCACCCCGGCGACACCTACGATCCGATTTCGATTGAGCGGGACTTCAACTCGCTATGGAATACCGGATATTTCGACGATCTGCGCATCGATCGCGAAGACACGGAGAAGGGCGTCATCCTGAACATCTTCGTGCGCGAGAAGCCCGATATCCGCGAGATCATTTACAAGGGCAACAATTCGATCACCCAGTCCGACATCCTCGACCGCTTCAAGAAGGAGAAAGTCCCCCTGAGCGTGGACAGCCAGTACGACGCCACCAAGATCAAGCAGGCCGAAACGGTCATCAAGGAGATGGAGGCCGAGCACGGCCACCAGTTCTCCACGGTCCGCGAGGACGTCAAGACTATTCCGCCGGCGTCGGTGCAGATCACCTTCAATATCAAGGAAGGGCCAGTGGTGAAGGTAGGCAAGATCCGATTCACCGGCAACCCGCACGTGAGCGCGCTCGATTTGCGGCGCTCGATGAAGAACCTGAAGCCCATCGGCATTCCCTACTCGATCCTCTTCGAGGATCTTTTCCCACAGACCTACGACTCCTCGAAGCTCGAGGAAGATACAGAGCGGGTGCGCCAGGCGTACCGGGACAAAGGTTACGCCAACGCGGCGGTGGAGGAGCCGCACACCACCATCCGCGACGAAGGCGGGCTGAACTGGTTCACCTTCCGGCCACGCACGGGGAAACGCATCGACATCACGTTGCCGATCGAGGAGGGCGATCGCTACCGGTTGGGGACGATCACCTTTACCGGAAACAAGGCGGTAACCAACCTAAAGGCTCTGCGGGCGACGTTTCCCATCAAGGACGGTGACTGGTTCAACGCCACGGACATCGGCAAGGGCCTGGACAACCTGAAAAAGGCGTACGGACAGTTGGGCTACATCAATTTCGGAGCCGTTCCCCGGCTGACCTATGACGACCAGAAGCACACGGTATCGCTCAACATCGACATCGACGAGGGCAAGATCTTTTACGTGTCGCGCATCGAGTTCCAGGGCAACACCATCACGCGCGACCGCGTCATCCGCCGCGAACTGCTGCTGGACGAGGGCTCGGTGTATAACTCTCAGCTCTGGGAGTACAGCCTCCTGCGCCTGAACCAGCTCGAATACTTCGAACCGCTGAAAGTGGATCAGGATTCCGAAGCGCATCAGGACCCGGACAACGGCACGGTGGAGCTGCTGCTGAAGGTGAAGGAAAAGGGCAAGAACTCGATCGGCATGAACGGCGGGGTCAGCGGACTGCAGGGCGCATTCATCGGCCTCAACTACCAGACCAACAACTTCCTGGGCCTGGGCGAAACGCTGAGTGTGCAGGCGAACCTAGGCTCGATCCAGCGGCAGTTCCTGTTCGGGTTCACGCAGCCCTACATCCGGAACCGGCCCATCAACGTGGGTTTCCAGATCTTCAACAACAAGCAGGACTTCAACGCGGCGAAAAACTACCAGACCACGACCGGGGCCTCGCTCAACCTTTCCACCGCCGAGAAGTCGCTGACGCAGAACTACAACCAGGCGTCGGACGGATTCAACTTTTCGATCAGCTACCCCTTGCGGCGGCACGCATTTCAGCGTGTCGGATTCACGTATTCGCTCACCAGGTCGACCATCACCGCCTTCAGTGCGGCTTCCCAGTCGTTCTTCGACACCATCGCTTTCCGGTCGGGAATCCAGGGATCGAATCCCCTGGCCGGCATTGTGAACAGTCAGATTTCGCTCAGCTACATGTACAACACGGTGAGCAATCCGCTGCGACCGCGGACGGGCAAGGAAATCACGGCGCTCTTCCAAACCTCGGGCCTGTGGGGCAGCGTGCGTTATATCTCGCCGCTGTTGGCCTACGAGCGATTCATGCCCGTGCACTATCTGAAGCCTACGGCAGAGGGCAGAAACGTGCTGGCCATGCGCGTGCAGTTGAGTTATGTGCAGGGGTATGGCGGGGACGTGGCCCCGCCGAACAACCGCTTTTACAGCGGCGGCGAACAAGACCTGCGCGGCTTCGATGTGCGCGGCGCGACTCCCTATGGCTACGTGCCGACGCGGGTGAACTTCCAGCTCACCAATCCCGACGGAAGCTGCGTGCCGCGCGATCCGAACAATCCTGAAGACAACCAGTGCATCCAGGTGCCCTTGCCGGTGTACGGAGTGGCGTCGATTGGCGGCGACGCCAACCTGACCAGCAACCTGGAGTACCGGATTCCCATTGTCGGCCCCTTCACATGGTCATTCTTCGACGATTTCGGCATCGACTCGGCCGTGAATCACGGTCAGTTGAAGCAGAGCCCGCAGGGCTTCGCCTCGCTGACCGCGCCGCTGTATGGCTGCCCCGTTTTCAATAACGGCTCCTGCCAGGGGGGCATACCGGGCGATCAGGTCGGCTTCCAAAGGAACATCAAGCCCGTGGCCGGAACCAATTTCGTTCCCCGCATGTCCGCGGGGTCCGAGCTGGGTGTGATCATGCCGGTGATTAACGCGCCCCTGCGGTTTTATTTCGCCTACAACCCGCTGCGCCTGTATGAGCGGCCCTACTGCGACGAACCCGGGTCCGGATACCACCAGTTGAGCTGCTCCGCTTCGCTGATTACCCGCTCCATGTTCCCGCCGGGCGGCGCGGGCGACTACACCTACCAGGAAGCCATCGAATCCTACGGGTCGCAGTATGTCTTCCGGGAGCCGCGAAAGACCTTCCGGCTGGATATTTCCACGACGTTCTGAGCCGGGCCGGCGGCAGAAGGCAGGGCCGCTCGCGGCGGGCGGTCTCTTCGCGGTGGGTTGCGGCGGGTGACAGAATCTTCACCCGCGCGCAGCCGAACCGCCGTATAATTTCTGTAGTCCCTGCGGATGTCTCCGGTCGCGTCTTTTCTGTCTCCCTTCTGTCCGGAGGGGAGTATCACCTTAAAAGATGGTGGAGTTTCTCAGGAGGCAGAGGCTTGCGTTCGCGCCGTCGAGCCCAAGCCGCATTGGCATTGCCGAAGGAGTTTTCGATTCTCATGAAGCGTTCGCTTGCAGTAGTTTTCACTTTGGCCTCGGGAATGGTCCTGAGCGCCGCCGCCCAATCGACGGCCGCATCCGCCGCATCCGCTCCCGCCGTACCGGCCAAGGTGGCCGTCATCGCATTCCAAGCGGCTGTGGCGCAGACCAACGAGTTTCAGCGCAATTACGCCGATCTCCAGAAAAAGTACGATCCCAAGCGCCAGCAGCTCAAGGAGATGAGCGATCAGATCGACACGATGACCAAGGATTTGCAGACCCAAGCGGCCACGCTCAGCGAGGCCGAGCGCTCTTCGCGCGCCAGCGCCATCGACGTAAAGAAGAAGCAGTTGGATCGGGACGCCGAGGACGCACAAAACGACTTCCAGCAGGAAATGCAGCAAATGTTCAATGGCGTGGCCTCGAAGGTGTACGACGTGCTATCGAGCTACGCGCAGCAGCAGGGATACACGCTGGTGCTGGACGCCTCGCAGCAGCAAAATCCGGTGTTGTACGCGGTGGCTTCAGTGAACATTACCAAGCCGGTGCTAGATGCCTACAATTTGAAGTCGGGCGTGCCGGCTCCGCCGCCCACGCCGGCGGCCGAGGCTCCCCGGCCAGCCCCCGCGTCGCCGCGGCCCCGATCCTCAGGAACGCACTAAGGGCCTGGCTGTAA
>JASHTU010000631.1 GCA_030040395.1 Acidobacteriaceae bacterium | reverse complement strand
CGGAGGCCGAAGGCTTTGGCGGCCCCAAGGTCGAGGCCGACAACGAAGTATGGCCCAATTTGCGCCGCAACCCGGAGGGACGGGGCCATTTTCCCTCATCCCTGTGTTGTTCGTCGCTAGCAGACGCCCGGTATGCGTCGCTCCTCTCTCCTTGATCTGAGAAAAAATGGCTCCCGTCGCTGCCCGTTCTGCGGATCACTACGCTTGTAACACAGTAGTACTAGGGGGAGCCCTCAGGCGTCGGGCTATAGCGGAAAGGACAGGATAACCGCCAGGGAGGAGAAGACGGATTGCGCGAGCGAACGCTCAAAGCCGCACCGCACCGCGAAGGAGCGGCGTTGATGGCTCGGCCGCACCCACTTGCCGCACGAGGATGCGGCGTGGAGGATCGGCTCGGTGCGATTGCAGGCTCGGGCTTAAGGCTTGGCGACGAGGATCGGGACTTTGGCTTCGAGATCGGATATCACGTCGAAGAAGCGCTGATCGAGGCGGCGGCTGGTGGCGATGGCTTCCTTGATGGGGATGTCAGTGATATCGATGCCGCGCAGGACGGCGATGCGGCCCCACTTCCTGTCATGCACCATGTCGATAGCGTGGAGGCCGTAACGCTGGCCGAGGAGGCGGTCGTACGCAGTGGGAACCCCGCCGCGCTGGGTGTGGCCCAGGTTAACAGAGCGGGTTTCGTAACCGGTTTTCTTTTCAATGAGGTCGGCGAGCGCTTCGCCGATGCCGGAGAGGCGCGCGTGGCCGAAGGAGTCGACCTGCGCGGAACCGGTGACCTGGCCGACTTCAGGCAGATGGCAGCCCTCGGCGACCACCACCACCCCGTAATGCTTGCCGTGATCGTAGTTGTACTTGAGCAGCGCGCAAACGTGGTCGATGTCGATCTCCTTCTCGGGAACCAGAATGACGTGCGCGCCGCCGGCGATGCCCGCGGCATAGGCGATCCAACCCGCGTCGCGGCCCATCACTTCGATGACGATGACGCGGTTGTGCGAGTCGGCGGTGGTGTGGATGCGGTCCACGGCCTCGGTGGCGATGGAAACGGCGGTGTCGTACCCGAAGGTCTGGTCGGTGCCGCTGAGGTCGTTGTCGATGGTCTTGGGCACGCCCACCCCGTTGACGCCGTTTTCGCAGAGGAACTGGGTGACCGACTGGGTGTCGTCGCCGCCCAGGGCGATAAGAGCATCGACCCCGTTGGCGGCGAGAACCTCGCGGGCTTTGTCGAGGCCGCCGGGAATCTTTTTGACGTTGGTGCGCGAGGAGTGGAGGATGGTGCCGCCTTTCAACTGGATGCCGTCGGTGTTTTCGAGAGTGAGGGGAATGAAGTTGTTGTCAAGCACGCCGCGCCAGCCGTTGACGAAGCCGATGAACTCATCACCGTAGTGGTTGATGCCTTTCTTGACCACCGCATAGATCACCGCATTCAGCCCGGGGCAGTCGCCGCCCCCGGTCAATAAAGCAACACGCATCGCCAAAGTCTCCTCGTCGAGAATTCGCCCGGCGGGGCCGGAAATAGGGGTGAGCAAACGGCAAATCGCCCGGGCTCGACGCCGTAAACAGTTTACTCCGCGGCTGTAAAGACGACTCGTGACCAGGAGCACGAAGAGCAGCTTTTATAACACTTCTCCTTCTGCTGTATACCGAAGCCGGGAAGTCAAGGGTCGATTTCCTCAAAGAATCGCCACCTTCGATTGAAATTGCAAGGGCTACATGGGAAGGAGAAGTGCTCTGGCTCTCAGTTTCCCGCTGTTACCTTGCGGCTTGCCTGGGCATGGGCGGAGGGTTGGTCTTGAGCTTCAGTGGTTGTGGCTTGCCTTTGGCCCCAAAGCTTGCACAAGAGAGCTTTTGACTTGGCATTCTTCGCGCGGGCGGGAACGGGAATGTTTCAATAGAAACATGCCTGGATCCGGAGCGCTGCTGTTGCTGGTTTTTGTGAGCCTGGTCGTCATTGTACTGCTGGTGCTGCTGCAGTTGACGCGGCTGGGGTATCTGGTCCACACCACCATTCCGGATCGGCCGCGGCAGCGCATGTTCCTGGCTTCGGTGGCGTTCCTGATCACGTTTGTGGGCATCCGCATCCTGGTGCACCGGATCGTGAATCACGAGGGGCATTTCCAATGGGTGGTGGTGCGCGGGCATCATATTCACCACCTGGTGTGGGGGATTCTCATCCTGTTGGCGGTGGGTTACGGATGGCTGATGGATGTGGGTCGGTCGCATTCGCCGATGTCGATTTTTCTGGGCCGGCTGATGGCCGTGACCTACGGCGTAGGCGCCGCTCTGACGCTGGACGAATTTGCGCTGTGGCTGAACCTGGAGCCCGACGCGTACTGGACGAGAGAGGGAAGGCTGAGCATCGACGCGGTGGTCTTTTTCGGCGCCGCGCTGGCGGTGGGCGCGTGGGGCGCGCCGTTCTTCAAAGGGCTGAAGAACATGTGGAAGGGGCGCATTCTATTCCCCAGGAAACTGCAGGGGTTGGGTTCGCCTATTCGCCGCGCGCGGTTGATTCGTCGGCGTAGAATGCGTCGATCGCCTCCGCGTATTGCGCCGTAATGACGCGGCGCTTGAGCTTCATGGAGGGGGTGAGCTCGCCCGATTCCTGGGTCCACTCCTCGGCGACCACGCGGAAGCGCTTCAGGGTTTCGAAGTTGGCCAGGCCGCCGTTGACCTGGCTGACAATTTCGCCGTAGAGGGCGAGCACGCGGCTGTGCGACACCAGTTCGGCTCGGGAATTGGCCTCGACGCCCTCGCGGCGCGCCCACTCTTCCAGCGCGGGGAAGTTGGGCGAGAGCAGTGCGGAGATGAATTTGTGCTTGTCCCCGACCAAGGCGGCGTGCGCCACGAGGGGATGATTTTTGAGCTTGTTTTCGATAGGCTGGGGCGCAACCAGCTTGCCGCCTGAGGTTTTGAGCAGCTCCTTCTTGCGGTCGGTGATGTAAAGAAAGCCTTGCTCGTCGAAGCGGGCGATGTCGCCGGTGCGAAACCATCCGTCGGCGTCGAAGCATTTCGGGTTTTCCTCGGGTTTTTGCCAATAGCTGGCAAAGACGGAGGGGCCGCGCACCAGGAGCTCGCCGTCGGCGGCCAGTTTCAGCTCGACGTTGGCTAGGGGCTTGCCGATGGAGCCCATGCGCTGGTGGATGGGGGAGTTGAGGGCGATGACCGGCGAAGTTTCGGTAAGGCCGTAACCCTCCCAGAGCGCGATGCCGACAGCGGCAAACCAGCGGGTTGTATCCAGACCCAGCGGCGCGCCTCCGGAGATGAAGATTTTGACGCGGCCGCCGAAGGCCTCGCGCACCTTGGAGTAGACCAGCTTGTCGGCGAGATTCCATAAGGGCGATGAGGGGCGATGGCCGCTGTAAACCGTATCGCGATGGCGCGCGCCGAGACCAATGGCTGCGGCAAGAAGACGCTTCTTGACCGGTGACTGAGCGGCTCGCGCCTCAACCGCCTGGCGGATTTTCTCGTAGACGCGCGGTACGCCGACGATCACGGTGGGCCTGACTTCGCGCATGGCTTGCGGCAGCTTGTCGAATTGCGAGCAATAGGCCACCTGCGCGCCGTGGTTGTACATAACGTAGTCGAGGGCGCGCGCGGTGATGTGCGAGAGGGGCAGGAAGGAGATGCAGGCGTCGGTGGAATCGAAGGCGAAGTCGGTGACGGCGTAATTTTGATTGGAGGCGATATTGCCGTGGGTGAGGACGACGCCTTTGGGCTCGCCGGTGGTGCCGGAAGTGTAGATAACGGTAGCGATGTCCTTGGGTTCGGCCGCCCCAACCAGGGCGTCGAAAACGGGGTCGCGGTCAGCGCCGCGGGCGTCGGCGCCGGAGAGCAGATGGTTGAAAGCCACGGCCTCCTCGGGCGCGGGGGAATCCATCATGACGATTCGTTCCACTGGCGTCTGGTTGCGCACGGAGCTCAGCTTGTCGAATTGCTGGCGCGTGGAGACCACGGCGATGCGGCAGCCGGCATCGCGCAGCAGCTCCGCCACCTGGCCGGCGGTGAGGGTGGGATAGATGGGCACGTCGGCGGCCCCGATGGCGAGCACGGTAAAGTCGGTGATGGCCCACTCCCAGCGGTTTTCGCTGATGAGAGCAATGCGATCGCCTTTTTTTGCCCCCCACCCGAGGAAAGCTTTGGACAGCGCGCGGACGCGCTGATAGACCTGGTCCGAGGAGATGGGCCGCCACTGGCCCGCTTCGTCCTGGAAGAGGATGGCGCGCGGATTGCCCGCTGCTGCGATGCGGCGAAAGAGATCGTTAATGGTGGAGATCGGCGAAACAGGAGTCATGGGGAAGAATGAGCGACACGGTTCATTCTAGTTCCAGAGTTTAT
>JASHTU010000630.1 GCA_030040395.1 Acidobacteriaceae bacterium | reverse complement strand
CCTTGAGTTCCCGGCTTCGGTATACAGCAGAAGGAGAAGCGCCATAGGCGATCGCCGGAGCGAGTTTCGAAAAGGGAGTGTAATCCGCTGCCCGCGGGTCCATTTTTCCGGAAGACCGCCATAATGCAGCGGAAGCGCCGTCTACCGTCCTTTTAACCCCAGAGCTTTCAAAACGGCGTCATCGACCCGGGCGGGCTGGCCGTCCTGCTTGTGGACGACGCCGAAGCCGCCGCGATAATCCCACATGGCCCAGCCGATGCCGTCGGCCTCGAAGGCAGTGCGGACGTCGCGAATCCAGTTAAGGCGCGAAACCGGGTCGGAAAAGTCGCGATAGACGCCGAACTCATTGCAGGTGAGCGGCACGCCGTAGCGGCGCGCCCACGCCGCGGCTTCATCGATGAGCAGGCGGATGTGGTGACCGTCCCAATGATTCAGCCAATAGTTTTCGAGATCAAAGCGGTTGACCGGGTCCGGGACCTGCTGCAGCAGCTCGGTCATCGAGCTTTCCGTGGGCGGATAAGGAATGGAATGGGTGTAACTCCACCAGGGCGCGCCCCAGCTTGCACCCTGATGCGTAAACTCATGAGGATCGTAGAAGTGAAAGTTATAGTGTGGTGCGTCATGCAGATTGGCAATTATGAAGGGCAGCGCGGGCGCGCTTTGACCCTCTCCAGAATGTCGGCAGCCTTGGCGGTCCAGATGAAGGGCTTGGGGTTTTCGTTGTGATGGTCGATGTAGTCGAAGATCGCTGTAATCAACTCCTTGACGCTGCGGAAGACTCCTCGGCGCAGGCGATTTTCGGTTAGGTCGCGGAAGAAGCGCTCCACCATGTTCATCCTTGCGGGGCACTTCGGGGCCACGCGAGAGCGATTCGCGGGGACCGGCAAATCACTGGCCCTGATCCTGCACGACATCACCGAACTTTCGTACCGGCATGAAGATACAAAGCCAATCGGAGTCCTGCAAAAGATTCCAGCCGGTCCTCCTGGAAGACCGGGGCGGCCACCCGGCAATACCGTCATCTGGAGAGGCTTGTCACGACTGACGGATATCGAACTTGGCATCATGATCGGAGTTCAACTGAGTTGTGGGTAATCGAAACGCAGGCTGTACGCTTACCAATTCGCCGCAACGATCCAGAGTTCGGAATCGCAGAACAATTCGCGGCACGACTTCAATCGGCGTGACAAGCAACAAGCCTTTCATTCCACACGACTTATCTAAAATTCGTCAGTTTCGGGGATCGCTGTTCTTGGCATGTTTTGAGGGGGTTCGCCATAGATAACCGGTCGATCCCAATGCTTCCAGCCCATGCCTCCGGCCCCTAAAAACGGCACCTGGCGTGTCGGAATGGACGAAAAGGTCGCAAATCCGCGCCCACCTATTGAAATTCCTTCGCCTTCCCCGGCGCGTGCTGGACCAGCGCCTCGTGATCCGACTCCCGCTGAACCTCCCCATTGGCGACCATCAAGTGCATTTCCAGCAAACGCAGATAGCCCGGCAATACGTGTCCCTCGTCACAATGAGTTGCGACGCCTGTCACGGTCAACGAAAAGCGGGCTTGTATAAAATCCCCACCAAGCGCCGCTTTGCCCCCACAGGCGGCAAGAACTGGCCGAGTCGGAGGGCGCGTCGCAAAGCCAGCCGCTCCCTGCGGTCTGGGATAAATACGATCTCTAATTGCGTCGAGGTGAATGGGTCTGAGTGCATCCTGTGTGGCGGCCGTATCGATGTCCGCCCGATAAATTGCCTGTCTTTGCTGCCGATGAAATACATCACTTTCACCGGCGAACAAAGGGAAACACTAAGCAAGGATAGGGAGCTGTGCAGTCTGGGCCTCCAGAACGTGTTACCGGACGAACTGGATTACGTTGAGGGCTCCGTAATGGTCATGGACGAAACCATTTGCATTCGCTGCGGAACATGCGCAGAATGCCGTCCTTTGAACACTATCTCAATGAAAGCCTTCGAAGTATTCGAACAGCATTTCAGCTTGCAACGCGATGAGGAGATCGTTCTCAATTCATGAGTGACGAGAAGACAGATCCGGCACCGGCAAACGGAGACTCACTGCGGGACGTGTCCCGAAGAGATTTCCTGAACGAAATAACGTTGGGGGCGCTGACAGTCGCCGGGGTGGGTAGCGCGACATTGACCTATCGGTTTTTGTCCCCAAAGGTGCTTTTCGAGCAGTCAACTACGTTTCGTGCCGGCGATCCGGATCTCTACCCGGTCAACTCAGTAACCTGCCTGCAGGATCAGCAGGTATTTATCGTACGCACTGTAGCGGGATTCTACGCGGTCTCGGCCGTCTGCACGCATCTTGGTTGCATCACGCAGTGGAAACCGGAAGAAAACATTATTGTCTGTCCTTGCCACGGCAGCGAATTTGAGCCGGACGGCAAAAAAATCCAAGGTCCTGCCGCACACTCCCAGCCACATTACGCCATCAACCTGACGGCTGACGGTGAGTTGGAAGTGGACAAGCTTCAAACCATCGAAGCGGACAAGGTCTTGAAGATATGAGGAAACTATGGGCGCCTCGTTCCATAGTGCTCTCCAGAGCCTGAGAGCCACACGGGGCTGGAAGTCCATCTTCCGGCACAACTCGGCCGTCACCAACCGCGCACGCAGTCTTGCCGTACGCGGAAACCTGTTGCTGCACTGGCTCCCGGTGAAGGTGAAAGATAGATCGTTGCGTGTGCGGACAACTTACTATCTGGGGTCAATGTCGCTAATGCTGTTCGTTATCCTCGTGGTCAGCGGCGTGCTGCTGATGTTCTATTACCACCCCACGACCCCGCAAGCCTATAACGACATGAAGGATTTGCGCTTCGTGGTGACCAACGGAGTGCTGATGCGGAACCTACACCGCGTCGCTGCGCAGTTGATGGTTCTGCTGGTCTTCTGTCACATGTTTCATGTGTTCTATCGCGGCGGATACAAACCACCCCACGAGTTTAACTGGGTGGTTGGCATCGTTCTGCTGCTCCTCACCTTGGCTCTGAGTTATACAGGCTACTTGCTCCCCTGGGATCAGTTGGCATTCTGGGCGATTACGGTGGGCACCAACATCATTTCCAGCGTGCCGCTGATTGGGAACAAAGTTCGTTTCGTGGTTTTGGGAGGACACGTTGTCGGCGAGAGTACAGTCCTGCGCTTTTACGTACTCCACGTGATCATTCTCCCCCTGCTGGCGTTTCTTTTTATCGCTCTCCATATCTGGCGTGTGCAGAAAGATGGCGGCCTGACGGTGGCGTCAAAGGACGATGAGGGATAAAACTAAGAGCGAACCGGGATTCTCCTCCGACGCCGGCGAACAGCCTCGCGGGATTGTCTCCACTACGCGGAGTGCGAACGCCGGGGGAAGAGACGAACGCGACCGCATAGTGATGAGCTATCCGCACCTGCTGGTGCGCGAAATCATACTGTTCGAGGCGCTGGTCATCTCCGTAGTGCTGCTCTCGTTGATTTGGGATGCGCCACTTGAGCAGTTAGCCAATCCTCTGCTCACACCCAACCCGGCAAAGGCGCCATGGTATTTCCTGGGCCTGCAGGAATTACTCCACTGTTTCCCCCCGTTTGTGGCTGGATTTCTGATCCCGACGTTCGTGATTGTCGCGCTCATCGCCATCCCCTACCTCAAGGTAAACGTGGAACGAAGGCCGCTTTGGAGCGAGAATGCGCCCCGCCGATTCGGCATCATCGTCTCGGTAGTCGTTGTATTGCTCGTCGTGCTGGTGGCCTTGAACGCCTGGGCAATTGTTGCGCCCACCGTGCTGGTCGCGATTCTGCTGGCCGCATCGTATCTTTCAAACGCAACCACGGGACAAATGGGCGCACTTCGTGCCAGATCCCTTTCCTGGTGGATCATGACCTGGTTCATTGCGACGGCCGTTTGCCTGACGGCGGTTGGGACGTTCTTCCGAGGCCCCGGTTGGTCCTGGGTCTGGCCCTGGGGGACACATGCCGGTTGAAGAGATGGACAAGTTGTCGTACAAGCTGCGGCTTGCCCTCGCGGTATCTACAATCGCTTGCGCGCTTGTGCTGCTGATTTCACTTTTCAACGACTTTCGTGCGGAGTGGAAACACTATAAGGACTCGTTCGTGAAGTACGCACAGATCCGGCCGGATACCAAAAAGCTTCTTTCCGATTACAGTCCGAGCGTGGACCAGGTGTGGTTGCCGGAAATGAACGTGACTGACCGCTGCACCACCTGTCATCAGGGCATTACCAAACCGAGCCTGGCGGATGCGTCCGTTCCGCAGCCCTTTTGCGCGCACCCGCCCATGTACCATAATGCTCGCGACTGGGGCTGCACCATCTGCCATCGCGGCCAGGGACTGGCGACCGAAGTAGCCGAAGCACACGGAACCACACAGTCATGGGAAAGTCCCATTCTTCCCGCTCGTTTCCTGCAAGCCTCGTGCGGCAGCTGCCATCAGGATGATCTAAAGGAGGCGCCACAACTCACGCGTGGCCGTGAATTGCTGAGCAGCCTGAACTGCCAGGCTTGCCACGAGATCAATAATCCAGCTGCATCCGAGCTGGGCCCCGATCTCTCGAGTGTGGGCTATAAGGTCTCGCGCGCATGGATATACAAATGGTTGAGCGAACCCCGCACCGTGGTCGATCAACAGGGCAACGTCACCCTGAATGGCTATGAGACCTGGGGCCAGATGCGCATGCCGGGATTCCGCCTGACGGAACAGGAGGTCAGGGCTCTGTCCGCGTTCCTGAGCCTGCAAAAGGCCAAGCCGCTTGAGATGTCTAAGATCGATCCTTCGGTGGTAGCCAGGTTCAGTAAAAATGGGGATCTTCTAGCCCGCGGCGAAGCGCGTTTCCGTCAGATGATGTGCACCACTTGCCACTACTTGGCAGTGGGGCGCGCCGATGAGTCCAAAATGACCGGAGGAAACACCGCCGCTCCCGAACTTACCAAAGTGGGCAGTAAGGTTCGCGAAGAATGGTTGGTCGCCTGGCTGCGAAATCCGCAAGGTTATTTGCCCGACAGCACAATGCCACGATACGACTGGAGCGATGAACAGCTCTTTGAAGTATCGCAGTATATGCTCAACAGGCTCGCAGATTCCCACCTTCTCGAGAATGTGCCGCCACTCGGCGAGGCCACAGAGGAAGAAGCGAAGGCGGGACGGCGCTTGTTCAGAGAGAAAGGCTGCGCTAACTGCCACACATTGACCGCGACCAGCGCGCAAAGGGACTTTGGGCCTGATCTTACTGCCGAGGGCGTCAAAACTGCTTCGGAATTGGATTTTGGCAATGCCAGGATCGACCACAACCTGGTTGCCTTTATTCAGTCAAAGATGCAGAATCCGGCGTTGGTAAATCAAGCTTCGCGCATGCCGCTGTATGACCTGAACCAGGCGGATGTGGATGCGGTGACCACCGCGTTGTTGAGCCAGACAGGGCCAGCGCCTTCCGCGGCTATGCAGCATCTGGTTGTGCCGAGAAGAGAATCGTCTTTCGAACCTGTTGGACCATTCGCCAGGATTTATCAGCGCTACAAATGTTACGCTTGCCATCTCTTTAACAGATATGGCGCTACCATCGGTCCGGACCTCTCATACGAAGGCAGCCGCGCACCGGAAAAGTGGATTGCAGGTTTCCTGAAAAATCCGCGGCCGATTCGTTCGGCGTCGAATCTGCGCATGCCGCAATTCAACATGCCGGTGAAGGATGCAGAGATCGCCGCGGACTTCCTGGCGACGGCCATGCAGAAACCTGGGGTTGATCCGGAGAGCGTCGATTCCAGGCAATTCACGTCGGCGCTGGCATCGACCGGCAAACAACTTTATGAAGTGAAAAACCAGTGCCAGTCCTGTCACACCATCGGCGGGATGGGCGGCAACGTGGGCCCAAATCTGGACAGCTCCGGGACCTGGCTGACCCCGGCGTGGATCGAAGCGTGGTTACGCAATCCACAAGACTTGCAACCGGGCACAATCGAGCCCCGCCGTAACCTCTCGGATGAAGAGATACGGGCGCTCACCGCGTACCTCATCACGTTCCGCCATGAGGCCAACCTGCGCACCGCCGGAATTCATGCGGATGGGGTCGCGACCTTGCAGGGAGGCGGCCAATGAAAGCCAGAGTCTCAATGGCTGCCCTCTTTGCGTGTGCGATCGTTTGTGTACTCGCGCTCAACGGCTGCAAGAAAAGTGCGGCGCCATCTCAGCCCAGCGTTGCCTACGGCGCTTACGACACAGAGCCCGATTGGGACGACAATACGAAGCTGATCAAGCTGGGCTATCAGGAAGCGGACGGTAAGCGCATCTTCTACCAGTACTGCCGATGGTGCCACGCCGCTGCCGGCCCGCTTGGACCATCAAATCGCAGCAACTTGACACCCTTGCCCCCGCTGATGAACGACGGCGGAAGACTGAATGGAAAAAGCGACGAATACATGCGGGACATCATCGCGCTGGGCGGGAACTCTGTCGGCAAGTCCCCCATGATGCCGCCCTACGGTAAGGTTCTAAGCACTGGAGAAATCACGAATGTCATCGCGTTTGCACGGTCAATCGCGCACCCGGGCTACCGGAAACCCGGCAGGCCGGGGTTGCAAACCTCGATTACCGAGAAGGTTCTGGCATTAGGCAGTTTAGTCGAAGGCGAAGGGTTTTCCGTCACTGTTAATGGAAGCGTGCAAAGGCAAGGAGAGGAAACACCGACGGGCACGGTCACCTTTTTCATCGGAGCGACTCAGTTTGGCAGCCCTGTTCGGGTAGCCGCAGTGCCCAGGCGGAATGGAGCGGCGCCCGATTTCTGGGCCACCAGTTCGATGACGATACCCGAGGCAGGTTCGCACACGCTCATCGCAGAATATAGCGGTGATTCGAATTACGCACCTTCAACGACCTCGATGACCATCAACGTGCTCCATCATGCGACCAGCAGCATCAGCTTCAGCCCGGCCACAGTGAACTATGGCGACGCAGTCACCATCAGGGGCGTCATCGACACAGCGATTCCAAATTCGAACACCGCACTGAAACCGATGGGGACTGTTGCGTTGTCTGGCACCGCGGACGGGCAAGTCAAAAGTGGCGTCAATTCCGTCACAACCGCGGGCGCGAATGGGAATTGGGAAATTCAATTGAGTGCAACCATCAAGCCCGCAAACAGTGAGACCTTCCAGGTTACTTATGGTGGAGATAGTAATTACGGCGTCAGTGTGGCGTACAGCAGTGAGGTAGCTGTAAAACTACCAGATTTCTCGCTGACAGCAAACCCAGGCTCCGTGATCATAACTCCTACTCAAAACGGTTCCTCGACGATTAACATCGCACCATTGACGAATATGGGCAGCACTGTTGCCTTGACCTGCTCTGATCCACTTCTCGTGAATGTGGCGTGTACCGTGTCTCCCGATTCCATCCGCCTCGCGAATCATGCTTCGGGGACGGCCATCGTAACACTGGCCCCACGAGAAATACCGAGTTCCGGAACGGCAGGCACACAGGCGAAGCTGGATAGAGTGAGGATATGGAATGGCAGGCCGGCGGTCTCCCGGCCCGGATGGAGAGGGATCAGCGTTTGCGCGGCCGTGTTGGCGCTTCTCTGGTTGGTATTCGCACGCAAGCGAAGCTACAGATTCGCGCTGGGCATCGCTGGAGCGTGTATCGCGGCGCTGGCGTTTGGTTGTGCAGGAGACGGTGACGGCGCCAATGCTGTACCCGCGAAGATTGCAATTGCGACATCGGCCACTAAAACGCCAGCCGCAAACACGCCTTCGCTCACGCTCACCGCGACAGTTACATCCCCAAAGCCAGTTACGGGCACGGTCAATTTTTGGGAGAACGGCAGCGATAAAGCCCTCGGTCTGCCAACTAAACTCGTAAACGGCACGGCAACAGCCCAGGTTGCGTTGTCGTCGCCCGGAGTGCATCAAATCTATGCTGAGTACACCGGAGACGCCAATAATCAGCCATCGCGATCGTCAGCAATCGCTATTGTAGCCACGGGTTCGGCCCGCGCACAGATTCAAGGTGCGACCGGGCCAGTTATCCACGAGACCTCGGTTGATGTAACAATTCAGTAATTAGAAAAGGAGATCATTTCTGATTCGCCCGAACATCGCCGAAGACGGAATTGTTTTCCGATGCAGAAGGTGAAAACACCTCTGAGCACGAGTGCTTATGCGGGTTTCAGCAAATCCATCGCGTTCTGGAGACGCGCGGGAGCTTCAAAACAAAACAACATTCTCTGGGAAGTGCTCCCATCTCTGCAAACAAACTGGCGACGCCTTTGCGGTGCTGACCAACAGAGAAGCTGATCACCCTTCGTCACCGCCAGCCAGAGCACGGCAGCGCCAAATCGTCTTCTCCGCTAGTGTGGTGTGTCATGCAGATTGGCAATTATGAAGGGCAGCGCGGGCGCGCTTGACCTTCTCCAGAATGTCGGCAGCCTTGGCGGTCCAGATGAAGGACTTGGGGTTTTCGTTGTGATGGTCGATGTAGTCGAAGATCGCTGTAATCAACTCCTCGACGCTGCGGAAGACTCCTCGGCGCAGGCGATTTTCGGTTAGGTCGCGGAAGAAGCGCTCCACCATGTTCAGCCAGGAGCACCCGGTGGGCGTGAAGTGCATGTGAAAGCTGGGATGGCGATCGATCCAGCGTTGGACCCTGGGATGTTTGTGGGTGGCGTAGTTATCCGCGATCATATGGATCTGCTTGTCTTCCGGAATCACCTCATCGATGGCGCGCAGGAACTTCAGCCATTCCTGATGGCGGTGCCGGTCATCGCACATGGAGATCACTTCGCCCTCCAGGGCGTTGAGAGCGGCGAACAGAGTCGCCGTTCCGTTGCGCTCGTAATCGTGGGTCATGGTGCCGCAGCGGCCCTTCTTGATTGGCAGGCCGGGCTGAGTGCGGTCCAGCGCCTGGACCTGGTTCTTCTCGTCGGCGCACAGCACGATGGCGTGCTCGGGCGGATTCAGATACAGGCCGACGATGTCCTCCAGCTTCTCCTGGAACTGGGGATCGCGGCTGAGCTTGAAGGTGCGCACCAGATGCGGCTTGAGCCCATGGGCGCGCCAAATGCGGCGCACGCTGGCCTCGCTGATCCCCGCCGCCCGCGCCATGGTGCGCGTCGACCAGTGGGTGGCGTTGGCCGGCTTTTGATGCAGCGTCATTTCCACCACTCGCTTCACCTGCCGCTCGGCGATGGTGCGCGTCCGGCCCGGCCGCGGCGCGTCCTTCTGAAGAGCCGCGATGCCGCCTGTCAGGAAGCGGTTCCGCCAGCGCGCCGTCTTCTTAGGCGTCATGTTCATTCGTTTGGCGATCTCCTTGTTCTCCAGACCGTCGGCGGCCAGAAGCACAATCCGCGCCCGTTCCACCAGCCGCACGGGCATGGAGCGCGCCCGTGCCATCCGCTCCAGGGCTTGTCTCTGATCCGGGTTCAGGGCAACCGCAGCGGCAATACGCATACCATGTCGTCCTCTATAGTATGGACGCGCTGCGGACATAATGGTCACTACTTAAGACGCACTATAATAGATGACGTTGGCGTCTTCGAGGGGCTGAAGGCCGAGCAGGTCGGGAATGTCGGAGTAGTTGGCTCCGGCGGCGATGATGGTTTGGCGCGGAGCGGCCTGGCGGATGGCGTCGGCGAGACGCGCCTGGATGCCGGACCAGCGATAGCGGTCGTTGACCTCCGGCTCGTTGAGAATCTCGAAGAAGACGCGATCGGGGTCGCGGCCGGCGTAGTGCGCGGCCAGTTTGCGCCAGAGGATCTCGAGCCGGTCGACGGCCTCGTTGCTGGCGCGTAACTGCTGCTTGTAGCTGTCCCGGGGGTGAATATCGACGATGACGGCAAGGCCGTCGGCAAGCATCGCTTCAAGGGCGCGGTCGAGGCGGCCGGTAAAGTAGGCATTGAGGCCGTCCGCGCCGAGCGGGTCCTGTTCCAAGGGAGCGGGATCGATGCTCAGGCGGACGCTGTCAAAGCCGAGCTTGGCCATGAGCGCGATGTCCTGGGCGTCGGTGTAGCGGTTGGTGCGCACGGCGGAGTAATCGTTTGACTGGGCGAACCACTCGGAGGCGTTGATGCCGTGCTGGAGATGACGGGCGCGGGCCAAGGCGGTAGCAAGGCCAGGCGCGCGGTTCTGCGCGGAGACGGAGACGACCGCGGCCAGCAGGACGGCAAGACAAGGCAAACGAATTTGCACGGCAAATCCTCGATGATTGGGAGCCAGACGAAACGATAGCACGGAAGAGCGAGGGGTGGGGAGCAGGGAACAGGGATCAGGGAACAGGGAACAGGGAGCGGGGATCATGGGAAGGACAGCCGGGTCCCGGGACATGGGAGGGGCATGCAGGGTTGGCGCGGCCGGGGCGCCATGCTCTCAGACATGAGAAACGACTCCCGAACTGCCGGGAGCCGCATGGAAGTTTTGGAGAGCGCCGTTTGCGCTGATTATTGACCCTTGGAAGAGTCCGCGCTACGGTCGAGACTCGCCACCTGCTCATAGGTGGTGCGGAGGTATTTGTGCGGATTCACGGGAACGCTGCGGAGCCGCACTTCATAGTGCAGGTGCGGTCCGGTGGTGCGTCCGGATTGGCCGACATAGCCGATCACCTGTCCGCGCACGACGTGGTCGCCGGGCACGACGGCGAACCCGGAGAGATGGCCGTAGAGAGTGGTCACGCCGTGGCCGTGATCGAGGACGATCTCGCGCCCGTAGCCGGCTTCCACGGTTGCCGCAGTTACTTCGCCGTCGGCGGCGGCGCGGACCGGGGTCCCGTAAGGCGCGTCGATGTCGATGCCGGAGTGGAAAGCGCCCTCGCCATTGAGGGGATCTTCGCGTTCGCCGAAGCTTGACGCCACGCGGCCCTCGACGGGCCATAGCGAAGGCGCATCGGCCAACTCGGTCCAGTCACCCTCGAAGGTGGGTGTGAGGCCGTCTTCGAGAGCGCGGGAGACGCGTCCCGAAAACGCGTCGGCGCGCAACGCATAGAACTGATCGATGGAGTGCGTGACCTGCTGCTGGCTGAGTTCGTCGGACTGGGCGAGGCTCGAAGGGGTGGGTGCCGCCCCGGCGGCCGAGGACTTGGACGCCGTCGCCAGGCGGTTCTGGCGAAGCCCGTAAAGCGCCGTGACTTCGTTGGCCAAGGCTCCGAGCGAAGCTACCTGCACGCCGCGGTCGTGCGCGATCTGGGCCATGTGCTTATAGTCTTGGCGCAGGGTCTCGCGCTCCTGGCGAACCTGGTTAAAATTCTCCGTCTTGAGCAACATCCGGGTGTAGGAGCCGGCAAGGCCCACGATCGTGAAAGCCCCGACTACCGCGGCCGCGACAAAGCCGTAGGCGTAATGGAGCGGCAGCGGAATCTTGCGGATCCGGCCCTCCTCATCGCGGGCGACAAAAAGAATGTAGTAGCGCTTGCGTAACATCTTTACCTCTCACTCCTGCCGTGCGCAGGCACGCAATTCGCCCCTTACATGGAATGGCACAGAAAACCCCCGGGGTTGGCCGCCCCTCAAAAAAAACCAACCAGCCCAAGGCCAACAAAGGAACAATGCCTAAGGCTAACAAAGCCGGCCTTTCCGGTCAACGAAATCCGCCGACGAAATCCACAGAAAAATCAATGCCTTCCGGGAGTTGTTCCAAGCAGATCGCGGGTTCCCAAGGTCCGATTCTCTGTTTGCGCCGGAGAGTGAATGCTTTACCTTGGCGTTTTTGCGCGAATCGGAAGTTAAATCGATCAAAAGCATATTGAATCGTTAAAAATTCTCTTGCGGCTGGCTGCAACGAGCGATTCAGTCCGCCATGCTCTTCGATGCGCTGCCTGCCATGAGCAATGAGACGGAAAATCCTCTCGCTGCGGTGACAGCCGGGCAGGCGCCGTCATTCCTTAAAATGTTCCCATCCATGAGCCGCGAGCGGCGCCGCTCCCAGCGGGCCGAGGAGTGTAACCTGGGGCCTTCCGCTCCGCGGCCGGACGATCCGCCCAATCCGGGTCACTGCAACCCCGGCGATTTGCCGCGGCACGCGCGCGCCTTGCCTGGCGGTAAAGAGCAGTTCGTAATCCTCGCCGCCGTGGAGCGCCTGCTCGAGGGTTGCCCCGGGGGAAAGCGGCAAGGCCGCGGCTTCAACCTCAGCCGCCACGCCAGATTCCCGGCAAAGGTGGGTGAGATCGGTCGAGAACCCGTCGCTCAAATCGATGGCTGCAGCCGCCAAACCGCGCCGCGCCAGCAGGAGGCCCTGCGCCACGCGCGGCTGGGGATAAAGATGGCGCGCCGCCAGTTCTGCGAGCTTCCTAGGGAGGGGCCGCAAATTGCCCTCGATGGCCAAGCCTCGGCCTTCCTCCGCCGCCCATTCCGCCAGCCGCTGGAGGCCTGCGGCCGCACCGCCGAGAGCCCCGGTGACATACAACGCGTCGCCGGGGCAGGCCGCCGAGCGCAGCAGCGCCCAGCCGCGCCGAACGGCGCCCGCCAGCACAATATCGGCGACGGTGACCGGCGACTCGGCCAGATCGCCGCCAGCCAAGGGGGTGCGATAAGCCCGCGCCAAGGCGAGAAATCCATCCAGGAAGCGGTCAATCCAGTTTCCGCCGCGCCAAGTTGCGCGGCGGCGCTTGGCTGGGCCCGCGACCAGTTCGCGCGGCGCGCCGAGGGAAAGAAACGCCGCTATGGGCCGCGCTCCCATGGCGGCCAGGTCGCTCAAACCACGCGCCAGCACGCGGTGGGCAATCGACTCGGGCGGATGCCATTGGAGCCGAAAATGGCGTCCGTCAATCGACAAATCCGTGGTCACCGCCAGCTCTTCGCCGCGGGCGAGGCCGAGAAGCGCGCAATCGTCGCCGATGCCAAGGCGCAGTCCGCCCCCGCGCCCCTTGGGCGCGCGGGCGCGGATACGGCTGATCAGAGCCAGCTCACTCCCGGTATGACTCCCGTCGTCCCGCACTCTCTAGAGGATAGG
>JASHTU010000629.1 GCA_030040395.1 Acidobacteriaceae bacterium | reverse complement strand
AAGCTGCCGGCCGGGGTGCGGATCCGCATCAATCTCGACCGCGCCAGCGAAGAGATGCTGGCCGGTTTGAAGAGCGCCGCGGACGCCGCGCCGGGACCGGGAAAGGTGATGCTGCAACTGGAAAAGAAAGGCGAATACGCGGTAATCCTGGAGCCTGACGGGATGAGCGTGGCGGCCGACCGCGCCTGGGTGGAGCGCGTGGAGGAACTGGTGGGCAAAGGCGCGGTGCAGGCGGTGGGGTAGGACAGCTTTTGGCTATTAGCGCCGCTGGTTGGGCAGGATCAATTCCTCGATTCGCCGGCGCGCTGGCTGAGGGCTGAGAGCTGACCGCTAGAACTGGTAACCGGGCCTTAGCGCGCACTGATACACCGTGGATTGTTCGCCGTTTCCGTTGGTGCGCACGGTGCAGACAGCCCAACTCAGGTACACGTCGGGGCCAACGGGAAAGACCATTTGCTCGCCGTTGATTTCCGCCTCGATGCTGACCCCTTCCTGGGTCGCCGGTAAAGTGAAGTTGAGCGTGCGGTCGAAGATGACCGGATAGGATTCGCGCACATTGGAGTCGATGGTGGTGTGGAACACTTCCGCCTCAAGCAGGAAGGTGGCGGTGTCGGACCAATCAGTGGCGGAAACCACGATGGTGCGCCCGCCATGTTCCCAGCCGCCGCGATTGATGCGGGTAAACGGGCAGGGCCCGGCGATGCAGGAGGCGCGCACATCGCGAAACTCATTGCCCAGGCCCGCGTCGAGGGTTACGGAACCGGTGGCGGCCTTCCAGGCGCCGTCAGGCGAGCAAGGGCTCTGCTTCCGGCAGGGAACATCGCCTTGATTGACGACCTGAAAAGTCTTCACCAGGCCGCCGACGTTCTCCGCCGCCGCGGAGTTGACCGTGTAGCGGATGCGAATGTTCGAAACCACGGTGAGGGGTTTATTGGAAACGGGGATCACAGCCGGCTGTGCGGCCGGGTTCATTTCGGCGATGATGAGCCTTCTGGCCGTGGAGCGAAAGGTCATCTGCAGGCTGAGATTCAAGGGCCGGTAATTGGGAGCGCTGAAGTTGAGGTCGACGGTTTGTCCCGGCCAGATGACGTCGGGGAAGGTGATTTTGAAGTATCCCGAGGAATCGGATTGAGTGCTCGTGGAGACACCCTCCTTCGACGCGGTAACCAGCGCGCCGGCAATGGGCGACTCCCTTCGTGGATCGGCGGCGCGCTGCATCACGGCCCCCTGGAGGGTGGTCAGCTTCGGTTTCCACTGGTGGAGGCTCAGCACCGCGACCGCAATTCCGCCCGCAACGGCGGCGACGATCACCCAAAGGATGATGCTTCTCCGGCTCACCGCTTTAATTTACGCCTTTCGACACTTTTGACGCACTTTCCCAGTCGAATTGCTGCTCGCCGAGGCTCACCAACGGCAGCATTTTCGCATCGAAGCCGATGGCGCATCGAGCGTAAACTATTGGAAAGGCGTTATAGTTCGAGCCGACTCATGAAACGGCCGCAATTCGACGCGAAGATCGATAAAACAAAATGCGAAGGTTCCCGGCGTAAGCTGCTGCGGCGGATGGCCGCCGTCGCGCTGACCCTGCCTTTGTCGCGGTTGACGTCCCTGGCGCTGGAATCGTCCGCCACGGACGAGGAGCAGAGCTCTCCGCCGGCCGGCCCCGCGCCCTATCCGACGCCGATTCCGCTGGAACCCGCGGACGACGCTTTCCTGGAGGCGCTCGAGCAGGCCTGCTTTCTTTTTTTCTGGGAGCAGGCCAATCCCACCACCGGCCTCATCAAAGACCGCTCGAATGTGCGCGTGAACCAGGATTCCAGCGTGGTGGCCAGCATCGCGTCCAGCGGCTTCGGGCTTACCGCCATCTGCATCGCCGAGAAGCGGGGCTTTGTATCGCGCGCCGACGCCCGCCGGCGCGTGGTCATGTCATTGTCCTATCTCTGGCATAAGCTGCCTACCCATCGCGGATTCTATTTTCACTTTGCCAACATCAACACCGGCGAGCGGGTGTGGGACTCGGAGGTGTCCTCGGTGGACACGGCCATTCTTCTGTGCGGCGTGCTCACCTGCCGGCAGCATTTTTTCGAAGACCGGGACATCAACGAACTGGCCCACGCCATTTTCGATCGCGTGGACTGGACATGGATTGCGGAAGATACGTCGATCTTGTCCATGGGGTGGACGCCGGAGTACGGATTCATCCCGTCGCGCTGGGGTTTTTACAGCGAATTGATGATGATTTATCTGCTCGGCATGGGCTCGGCGTCGCATCCCTTGGACAGCCAGACGTGGTTTGCGTGGAAGCGAACCATCTTCGACTACGACGGCTTGCGGTACATCGGATCGTTTGCGCCGCTCTTTGTGCATCAATACTCGCAAGCCTGGTTCGATTTCCGCAACAAGAAGGACCGCTACGCGGATTACTTTCAAAACTCGATTATCGCCACCGATGCGCACCGCCTCTTTTGCCTTTCCCTCAACGAGCAGTTCCCCGACTACAGCAATGCATTGTGGGGGATAACGGCGTCGGACTCGGCGCAAGGCTACGTGGTGTGGGGCGGGCCTCCGGCGGTGGGCCCGATTAACGGCACCGTTGTGCCCTGCGCAGCCAGCGGCTCGCTGCCGTTTCTGCCCGCGGCCACCATGCGGGTGCTGAGAACCATTCACGACCACTACCCGAAGACCTGGTGCCGCTACGGTTTTGTGGACGCATTCAATCCGCTTACCGACTGGTATGACACCGACGTCATCGGCATCGATGTGGGCATCACCATGCTCATGGCGGAGAATGCGCGCACCGGCTTCGTTTGGGAGACCTTTATGAAGAATCCCGAGGCCCAACGCGGAATGGAAATTGCGGGATTTAAAGAGTACACGCCAGCGGCGCCAGCTCAGCAATGATTTCGTCCATGATTTCACCCCCCTGCTGACGCCAGGCCGCGGCGATGGAGCTTCAACCTTCCCGCGCCGCCGGTGTAACTCGTCGAAAATCAAGGCGAAACAACGCCAAGTTTGCCGAGCGCATCGCAATAGGTGGTGAAGAACCCGCAACTGCGGAAGTGTAGCGAGGTTGTGAAAGCGGGGAATTCATACATCCAAGAGGCGGCGGGTTGCGGAGAAAAGCGCACCATTGTGGTTAACTGTAGAAGGGCGATCCGATAATTTTCATTCAAGACAAGCCTGCGCTCTTTAGCAATGCGGAGGACCGCTATCAGTCGAAGCGCCTGCGCGTCTCAGGGCGTCTTCCCTGCCCTTGCCGTAACTCCTTGGTTAATCAACCGGGCGCGATGACGCGCCAGCGCCGGGTTTCTGCGTAGCACAGAAGAACCAAAGGAAGTTATGCCCTCGAGCACGGATCAAGAGAAACTCAGCGGCGGTTCTGCTGAGGCGCCGGAGGGGTCTCAGCGGAGCGGCGGCAGCGCCTGGGCCGACCGCGTGCGCGCCCTCAAGAATATTCCTCCGGTGCTCCATTTCGTCTGGGAATCCGGACCGTCGGTGGTTTTCTGGAACATCACGATCCGCGTCGTGGTGGCGTTTCTTCCCGTCGGCATCGGCATTATCGCGGGTCGGTACATCATTAACGGCATCAATAATATCGGCTTTCATCGGCCGCTGCCGGGGTACTTCTGGTATCTAGTCGCCGGCGAGGCGGTTCTGGCCGTTCTTGTGGGCGTCCTTTCCCGCGCCGTGGATTACTTCGACAATCTCCTTGCCGACCGCTACACGCATCACGTGAGCGTAGAGGTGATGCGCAAAGCCGCGGCGCTTGACGTTACGGTCTACGAGGACCCGATCTACTACGACCGGCTGGAGCGCGCGCGGGTGCAGGCCACCGATCGGCTGGCCATGATCCAGCAAATGGGCCGGCTGATCCAGCAGGGCGTCACCGCCATTGCCTTTTCCGCGGTGCTGCTTTGGTATTCGCCGCTCCTTCTGCTTCTCCTAGTCGCCGGAATCGTTCCCGCTTTCCTCGGCGAGAGCCACTTCTCGTTCCTCACCTACGCCAAGAACTTCCACCAGACGCCTATGCGCCGCAAGATGGATTATCTGCGCCAAGTGGGCGGCAGCAAAGAGGCCGCAAAAGAGCTGCGCCTCTTCAACCTCAGCAATTATCTGACCCGGCGCTTCGAGAAGCTTTCCTACCAGATTTACGAGGAAAATGTCGCACTGAACCGGCGACGCCTTTTCTGGGGCGGTCTGCTCTCCATCCTCGCCCAACTCGGCTACTACTCCGCCTACGTGCTGAGCATCTTTCGCACCATCGAAGGCCGTTACAACATCGGCGATTTTGCGCTGATCACGACGGCCATCATGCAGGCCATGGGCAACATCCAGCAGGCGTTCTCCACGGCTTCCGGGGTGGCGGACCAGGCGCTGTTCCTCACCGACCTGCTCGCCTTTTTCGAGATGAAACCGCGCGTCGCGTCCAAGCCCGGCGGATTACCGGCGCCGCGGCCCATCACTGGCGGCTTCGAGTTCCGCAACGTCAGCTTTGTCTATCCCGGGACCACGCGCGCCATCCTCACCAACTTCAATTTCACGCTATCGCCGGGAGAACGGGTGGCGCTGATCGGTGAAAACGGGCAGGGCAAAACCACCATCGTGAAGCTCATCGCCCGCCTCTACGACCCCACCGAAGGGCAGATCCTGCTTGACGGCGTGGACTTGCGCGAGTACGACCTGGCCAGCCTGCACGCGGAGATCGGGGTGATTTTTCAGGATTTCATGCGCTACGAGATGACGGCCCGCGAGAACATCGCCATCGGCCGCGTGGAAGTGGAGCATCCACCGGAGGAGATCGAGTACGCGGCTGAAAAGAGCCTGGCCAACGGCGTCATCGCGCGGCTGGCCGGCGGTTACGACCAGATGCTGGGGCGCCGCTTTGAAGGCGGCGTGGACCTTTCCGGCGGCGAATGGCAAAAGCTGGCCCTGGCGCGCGCCTACCTGCGCGACGCGCAACTGCTGATTCTTGACGAGCCCACCGCCTCGCTGGACGCGCGCAGCGAGCTTGAAGTTTTCGAGCGCTTTGCCGAACTCACCTTCGGCAAAATGGCGCTGCTCATCTCCCATCGCTTTTCCACAGTGCGCATGGCCGACCGCATCGTGGTGCTGGAAGGAGGCAAGCTGGTGGAAGAAGGCACGCACAGCCAGCTAATCGCTCTAGGCGACCGTTACGCCGCCATGTTTGAAATGCAAGCCGCCAATTATAGATGAGGAAACTATGAGTGAAGCCGCTATTGCACTCGATGAAGAAAGCCTGCACGACCACCAGGAGATGGAGCGCCTGCAGAGCGCGGCCGCCGCGGCGACTAAATGGGAAGTGACCCCTCGGCCCAAAACCGCCTGCGTGTTTCTGGCGCGGGTACGCGAGGTTCGGCGAACCCTCCGGCAGATGGAGATGGATTTGGCCCGGCAGCCGATTGCCAAGGTTCCCGAAGATCCGCGCCTGGCTGGTTGGCGCTCCGCACTCTTGGAGTTGGGCGCGAATCACCGCCTGCTACGCGTGGCGGTGAACTCCGCCGACGCCCGTCCGCGGCGCATCGCCCAGCTTCCCCGCGTAGTCCTGGCCGGCCGCAGGGAAGCGCCGCGCGCCGCCGCTGTTGCGGCCGCTTACTTTGGCGCCGTGGACGGCGTCTTTTCCGCGTCGACGTTGACCGCTTTTCTCCGCGCCTTGCAAGAAATCGAGCCGCTGAACGTGGATGAACTGTGGAACATCGGCGTCTTTCTCAAGTTTGCCCTGGTGGAGATGCTCATCGACGAAGCCCGGACGCTGATTGACGCCCACAACTCCGATTCCGCGCCCGCCGTGCTGCGCCATCTGAAGAGCCTGCGCGAAATCGCCAACGCAGATTGGGTGTATCTGATCGAGCCGCTCATCGTCTTCGACGCGTTTCTCCGGGAGGACCCCGCCCGGACCTTCGAGCGCATGGACTTTGAAAGCCGCGAGCTGTACCGCCAGCGCATCGCGCGTGTGGCCCGGCGCTCCGACTGCACCGAGGCGCAGGTGGCGCAAGCCGCGCTCGAGCTGGCCCGCGAAGGCGGCCAAGTTGCGGAATCCGACGAACGCGTGCACTGCCGCCGCATCCACGTTGGCTATTACCTCATCGACAAGGGCTTTCCGCTGCTCGCCAACCGGGTTGGCTTTCATCCCTCCTTGGCCTGGCGCGCCCGGCAATTTGTGCGCGCCCACGCCGAAGACTTTTTTCTCGGCGGCATTCAGCTCTTCACCATCCTCGTCATTGCCGCGGTGGTGTTTCCCATCCTGCCCCGCATTGGAACCTTCGAGAGCCTGCTTTGGACCCTTGCCCTGCTCCTGCTCCCGGCCACGCAGGACGCGGTGGACCTGGTCAACAACGTCATTACCGGTTTTTTCGATCCGCGGCCGCTGCCCAAGCTCGACTTCAGTGAGGGCGTTCCCGCGGACTGCGCCACGCTGGTGGCCGTGCCCACGCTGCTCATGAATGAAAAACAGGTGCGGGAGCTGGTCAACGACCTCGAAGTCCGGTTTCTGGCCAATCGCGATCCCAATCTGCACTTTGCGCTGCTCACGGATCTTCCCGACTCGGTCAGCAAACCGCGCGAAAAAGATACGCATCCCCTCGTCGAACTGGCGGCGAGCCTGATCGAGGAGCTCAATCGCAAATACGACTCGCCCACCAACGGCGCCTTTCTGCTGCTGCACCGCCGCCGCATCTTCAACCTGCGTCAGGGTGTGTGGATGGGCTGGGAGCGCAAGCGCGGCAAGCTGCTCGATCTCAATAAGCTGATCACGGGCGAATTCGACGCCTTCCCCACCAAGGTGGGCCGCGTGGAAGTGCTCGGCCAGATTCGCTACGTGCTTACCCTGGACTCCGACACCCAACTTCCCCACGGGGCGGCGGCGCGGCTGGCGGGCGCCATCGCGCACCCGCTCAACCAGGCCGTCATCGATCCTAAGCTGCGCATCGTCACCGCCGGCTACGCCATCCTGCAGCCGCGGGTCGGGGTCACGGTGCGTTCGGCGGCGCGGTCGCGCCTGGCCGCTATCTACTCCGGCCAGAACGGCTTCGACATTTACACCCGGGCCATTTCCGACGCCTACCAGGACCTTTTCGGCGAGGGCATCTTCACGGGCAAGGGCATTTACGAAGTGGCCACGCTGCACGCGGTGCTCAATCGCCGCTTTCCACGCAATTCCCTGCTCAGTCACGATCTGATCGAGGGCGCCTACGGCCGCGCCGGCCTGGCCACGGACATCGAGCTGGTGGACGATTATCCCTCCCACTACAGCGCTTACAGCCGCCGCCTCCATCGCTGGGTGCGCGGGGACTGGCAGATCGCGCAGTGGATTTTTTCGCGCGTGCCCGATGAGTCGGGGCGCTGGGGCCGCAACCCCATTTCGGACATCTCGCGGTGGAAGATTGCCGATAATCTGCGCCGCTCGCTCATCGATCCGGCGCTGTTCATTCTCTTCGTGGCCGGCTGGTTGGGATTGCCGGGCGGCCCATTGTATTGGACTGTTGCCCCCCTGCTGCTGCTGTTTTTCCCCACCCTGGTGCAATTCGTTTTCGGGTTGGGCCGCGCCCTGGCCAGCGGGCAAAGAGGCCGCACCGCCGAGGCCGTTTCCGGCTTCGGTCACGCGCTGCTCGTGGCGCTGCTGCACCTCATCCTGCTCCCCCACCAAACCCTGCTGGCCATCGACGCCATTGTGCGCTCGCTGGTGCGGCGGTTCATCACCGGCGAGCGGCTGCTGGAGTGGGAAACCGCGGCGCAAACAGAGGCGCAGCGGGCGAGCCGCACCACAATCGACCGCTATCTGGCGATCATGCCCATGCTCGTGGTGGCGCTCGGCTTGGCGATCGGGTTCCTGGCCCGGCGCGGCGACGCCATCCTCTGCGCTCTGCCCATCCTGGCGCTGTGGGCCTTTGCCAATCCGGTCACCATCTGGCTCAACCGGCAGCCGCGCGACCGGAACCACATTGCTCCCCACGATAAAGACTTTTTGTGCGGGCACGCCTTGCGCATCTGGCGCTACTTTGCCGAGTTCGGGGTGGAGCGCCACAACTTCCTCATCCCCGACAACGTGGACGAAGATGGCTTTCGCGAGGCCCCGCGCGTTTCGCCCACCAATATCGGCCTGCTGTTGAATGCGCGCCAGGCGGCCTGCGAACTCGGCTTCCTGACCGCGCCCGAGATGGCCGCTCTGAACCGCGCCACGCTGGCCACTGTAGCGCGGCTTGAAAAGCATCGCGGCCACCTCTACAACTGGTACGACACGCAGACCTTGCAGCCGCTTGGGGAAACCCCGTTTGTTTCCTCGGTGGACAGCGGCAACCTGGTGGCTTCGTTCTACACGTTGAACGCGGGCGCGCGAGAGATGGCGCGCAAGCCCCTGCTC
>JASHTU010000628.1 GCA_030040395.1 Acidobacteriaceae bacterium | reverse complement strand
TCATTCGCAGCTCAGATTCGCCGGAGTTGAAATTTAAGTTGTCGCCCAGTGAGCCGCTTCGCGTTCCGCTGGGGGCGACCCTGGAGACACAAGGCCACGCGATCTTCAACCAGTTGTGCGAGACGTGCCATGGCGCGGAGCGGAGGGGCGTGCGATCGCCCCAAGACATCGGAGTCAAGCGATTTAAGCAGATTGTGCGGAGCGGGGAAGGAGAGATGCCGGGTTTTTCCGAGCTTCCTTCCCAGTATTTGGATGCGTTGGCCGCCTACATCTCCAACCCATCCGCATCCGCTCCAGTGCATGAGCGGGGCGGCGCCGGAGGGGGAATGGAACGGTTGCCGGCGCCGCCGGGCATAACCCGCTATTTCGGCAACTATGAAAACAGACTCATGTCCAGCGACGGGCTGCCGGCGATCAGTCCGCCGTGGACCTCCTTGGTCGCGGTCGATTTGAACAACGGAACCATAAAATGGAAAGTTCCGCTCGGTACGGCCCCCGGATTGGCGGCCAAGGGCATTACGAACACCGGAGGCACGAGCGTATTGCTGGCGGCGGTGAGGAGCGATCCGGTGGCGACTGCGGGCGGGTTGGTCTTTGTGGGCAGTTGGGGCGATCGCACCATCCACGCTTTCGACGAAGACACCGGCAAGCTTCTTTGGGAGCAGCAGATCGGAGCCAATCCGGAAGGTCTTCCCTCAGTTTATGAAGCCGATGGCCGGGAGTACATCGTCTTTTGCGCCGCAGCCCATGAGCCTGACTCCGCCCCCGGCGAGGGCTTCGCTTGGACGGCCGGAACGCAGGGGGCGCAAGGTTATTATGTTTTTGCGTTGGAGAAGAATTCGTTGCCATAGGCGCCGACGGGGAGAAACGGCGGAGAGATTCGGGTGCTTCCGATGCGTGTCCGATGTTTGGCGCTGAGAATAGCCATAGCAATTTCATGCTCCGGGTTACTTTCAGCCGCGCAGACGATTGACTCTGCGATCACCACCGCGAGCCGCGCGCCGATCTCCATCACCGACGAGATTCAGGATCCCGCGGAGCGCGCCGCTTTTGCGGAGCTATTGAAAACGACGGAGCCCCAAAAGACCCTAGCCTCGGCGCGTTCGTTTCTCGACCGGTTCCCGCGCTCCGCCTTCCTGGCGCCGGTTGCGGAAAGAGCTGCGCGCGCGAGCTTCGATCTGGGAAACTTGAAATCGGGCCTCGATGATGCGCGCTTTTCGCTGCAGCTGTTGCCTGAGAATCCATTGCTTCTGATCGCAGCAGCGGATGTCGAGGCGCAGCTTGAAGAGAACGACGCGGCCATGGCAAGCGCCCGTGACGCCCTTGATTATCTGGACAGGTTCGAGGGGCCGGTGACGATTCCGGCGCGCGAATGGCCCAGTTTCAAGCGCAAACAACAGGCGACGGCCTGGTTTGTGATCGGCCGGGCCTTGGTGAACGAGGCCTTGGGCGGCGCGGCTGAAGACAGGCAGGTCCTCTTCGAGCAGGCAGCGGGAGCTCTCACCAAGGCTCACGAGCTCAATACCAAAGATATGGAGCCGGTTTATCTGCTTGGATTGACTTATCGATACGCCAACCAGTTACCCAACGCGGTGCTGGAGTTTTCTACGGTCTATCGACAGGGAAAGGAGTTTTCTTCACAAGCCTATGTGCAGTTACAGGCAATTTACAAAGCGTCGACGCCTGGGTCAACGGCGAGTTTTGACGAGTTTGTTCGAAAGTTAGCCCAGGAAGCGCAGCCGGTCACCCCTCCGCCTCCCACGCAGAGCGTCGCGCCGGCGTCCCGCCTGGGCGGATATGCGGGTTCGGCGGCCTGCGAACATTGTCACGCTGCGATTTATCGGCAGTGGAAGCAGAGCGGCATGAGCCGAATGCTGCGCGCCTATCAGTCCGAAAATGTGATTGGCGATTTTACCAAGGATAATAAGTTTTATGCCGGCGACGATATTTCATTTCAGGATGGAAAGCTCGAAATCGCCCCGCAAGCGGACCGCGCCTTGTTTGCCCGGATGGTGATTCGCAATGGCCGTCATTTCTTCGAAATCAAACAGGCAAATGGGCTTTGGCGTTCCTATCCGGTCGATTACACCATCGGCTCAAAATGGCAGCAGGCCTACGCCACCAGGTTGCCGAACGGCCAAATCCACGTGTTTCCCATTCAATACAACCGGATCGAAAAAAAGTGGGTGAACTACTGGAAAGTCATCGATGCGCCTGGATCGGAGCGATCCAATCCTTACAATTGGGAAAAGCTCGATGCCGCAACCAACTATATGATCAATTGCGCGGTGTGCCATACCAGCCAATTGCGCAACTCGCGGAGCGGCGGCTTTGACCAGGACAACTTAGCTTTTCGAGAGCCCGGCATCGATTGTGAAATGTGCCACGGGCCCTCAGCGGATCATGTCGAAGCGATGACCGCCGGCAGGTTTCTCAAAAAGAGCCCGCTTGAATCGCCGGTTGATTTTGGCCGGACCACGAATCGAGAGTTCGTGGCCATCTGCAGCCAGTGCCACATGCAGTCGGTGGCGCATCAAGGCGGCGCTGGCGGAGAACTCAACTACTCATCGACGGGAACATTCTTCCTGAAGGGCCTGGAATTGCCCTTCACGGAATTCAGCCGCGGAGCTTTTTATAAAGACGGAAGGTTTAAGCAAACCACCTTTATCGCGGAGGCGCTGGAAAGGTCGCAATGCTTTCGCAAGGGTCAGGTGAGCTGCGGAGGTTGTCACGACCCTCATGGCCCCTATGAATCTTCAAATCCCACTTCGCTCAAATTCAAAGACCATCCGGACCTGATGTGCACCGGCTGTCACACGCAGTTTCAAGATCCGGCCGCCGCATCGGCGCACACGCATCACCCCTATCAGAGCGAAGGCAGTCGCTGCGTGTCGTGCCACATGCCGCGAATTATGGACGCCTTGCTCTTCCGCGCCCGGACGCACCGGATCGACGATATTCCCAATGCACAAATGACCCTGCGGTTTGGCCAGACGGACAGCCCCAACGCCTGCTTGCTTTGTCACCAGGAAAAAACTCCGCAGTGGGTCGAGGCCGAGTTGCAGACGTGGAAGCGACCAGCTGGGCCGTCGGTGAGCCATTTTTGACGGGGCGATGGCGGGCATGGCGCCCTTGACGCGAGCCCAGGTTGAGCGCTACGGTGGGTTTACACGGGAAAGGAGGTTGATCCAGCCAATGAAATCTGATTCATCATGTTGTTCGATACGTGAGGTGACTGAGGCCTGAGGCCTTTGCGTCTCAGCCCCGGATAAGTCCATTCAAGACCCGGCGTCGGGTTTTCCGCCATGGCTCTGGCGTTCGCTTGAAATGCGAAGGCCCCAGTCCAATCCCAACAGATCACCGGCAGCGGCCTGGGAACGCAAGTTCTCAGGCCGCTGTTGTTTTGCACGGTGGAGAGGCATTGCGATGGCCGCTCGTTCTGTCGCCGCTCCGGGGCTCAGTCATCCTTTGGCTGCGTACCCAAGACTGCCCCTTCCCCTTCGTTTCACTCAGGGGCAGGGTTGTCCTGGGCTATTCTGTTCGCTCCCTCCGGGAGCGGGTTGGTGGCGTGGATGAGCGGGGTACGGTTCCCCGAACGAGGATATGTCTGCGATTTGCGTCCGCGGCTCCCCGCCCCAGCCGCAAAAACAAAGACGCGGCGAGGGTGGGGCGCCCGACTTCTGTGGTTTTCCATCCATGGCGCAAAAAGCCCGACATAGATGGGGCAATCGGCGCCCAGCGCCCGGCGCAGCGGCTGAAGGAAGCTCCGCTGCTCAGTTCCAGATCGGCTTAAATCCGTAGGAGAACCCACGCTGGTCGAGAACGGCGAGGACCTGCTTGCCCAATTGGGCTACGGCTTCGGCCCGCTTGCTGTCGCTCTTTTCCTGGCGATGTCTGACGACGCCGAGGAAGATGTTCATGAGCGCGTCAAAGCGAGCAACGAAACTGTCCTTCCACGTGAGCCTGTCGAAGGCGGCCACGGCCCGATCGATCTCCGAAATCAGCGCACTGCGGGTGTGCATGAATCCGAGGGCGCTTTCTCTCTTCCAGACTTCCTGCCTCCATATCCCGTCGTTGAGCTCGAATGCGTAGGGCGCCTTTTGCGCCAGATGATCGCTGCGGATGCCGGCCTGAAGACCTGTTGCCATGCCTTCGAGCTCAAGGAAGCGCTTTTCGAGCTCCAAGGCGTACTTTTTCAACTGGACCGGTTCGGCATAGGTCTTGAAAGCGGGAGGCTTCACGATGGAAGCCGCCCCGCCTTCAATAAGCCCCTGCAGCGCCACACCCACGCAGTTTTTCTTCTTGCTCAGTGCACAATACAGTGGGTTGCTTTTCTGGAAATCGATCCACCAGTTTCCCATGCGGGTAAGATTCAGCCCCCACCTCGTTCCTGTAGCCAGAAGTCCGGGCAAATAGATCTGCGCCTCGGGTTTTTTGTAGTACAGGGGAATGTCGACTGGTGTGGCGTCTCTCAAATACAGATATTTGACCTCATCATAAGCGCGTTCACCTTGTTCGAAGACGCGCTTCTGGTCTGGCCGGGCCGTGAGCTTGGTCGTGTTCTGCTCGGCCAGCAATGTGTCCCAGGCGGTGGGATAAGGTTC
>JASHTU010000627.1 GCA_030040395.1 Acidobacteriaceae bacterium | reverse complement strand
GAAATCGCCTTCGAGGGCGCCGGCGGACAGAGGGGTTTTTTTGACGGCGAAGTGAATATGGTTTCGTTCGGAAGCGAGCAATACGTCTGGCGCTCGGAGGGCCCACAGTCCCACGCCGAGCCCGACAACCCACCGGTCGCTTCCAAAGTCCGCGCTGGCCGGGGTGTTCCAGTCACGTTGCCTAAGTGCTCCGTCACCGTGCTCCGCGGCAAAGTGCAGAACCTGGCATAGGAATCTACCGGGCGCCGCTTTGGGAAAAAACTTTTTGTGAGGATTCACTTGATCATACCACCTCCATTCCTCTGGTTGCGTTCGCTACGACGATGGTGGCATGCAGATGCAGAAACGCCGGATCCTTGACGCAGCCCGCGAGACCTACGCGATCATTATCATGGTCGCGATAACGATATGAAGAAGAAGCGTCCAGGCGCCTCTCGTTCGGGGCGAGAGTGTAACCAAATCGTTCCCGCCTGAAACATGGATTGGCAACTTGTGAGAGTCGAGTCAGATCGCATCCGCACGGAGTTGGAGAAGAAACAGGCTGATAGAAAGGAAGACGAAGCATCATGATCGCTGCATCCTTGAAGAGCGCTATCCTAGGCGCAATCGGCGCATTCGCGCTTTCAGCCTCGAGCTTTGCCGGAACCATGGTCGAGCTCCACCAGGGCTGGACGCTTCAGTCGGCATGCAACTCGCCAGCCGGTCCGGAGCAAATCGCCACCGCGGGATTCGATACCTCCGGTTGGCTCAAAATCACCGTTCCCAGCACCGTGCTTGCCGCCCAAACCGCGGCCGGTCAGGTCCCCGACCCTTATTTTGGCGACAACCTCCGCAAAATCCCCGGCGTCGATTACCCGATCGGGCAGAACTTCGCTAACCTCCCCATGTCGCCGGAAAGTCCGTATCGATGCGGCTGGTGGTATCGCACCGAGTTTAGCGCTCCGGCGAAGCGCGCCGCGGACGATCGCTTCTGGCTTCACTTCGGCGGCATCAATTATCGCGCCGACATTTGGCTCAATGGCCAGAAAGTGGCCGACAAGGACTCGGTCGCCGGCGCGTACCGCATCTACGACTTTGACGTCACCGATGTTTTGAAAGCCGGCGCGGAAAACGTCCTGGCCGTCGAGACCTTCGCGCCTACCGAAAAAGATCTGGGCATTAACTGGGTTGACTGGAACCCTTGTCCGCCCGATAAAGACATGGGGCTATGGGGCGCCGTGGCGCTGGAACAAACCGGCCCGGTCGTGGTGCGCTCGCCGCTGGCCACCACCCATCTCGTTGACGGTTCCGAGCGACTTGCCGAGCTTACCGTATACGCCGAGCTCGAAAACGCCTCGGACCATGCGATTGACGGCACGCTTTCAGGCTCGGCCGCCGGCGCTCAATTCGAGCAGACTGTCAACCTCGCACCCCACGAACATCGAACCGTGGCCTTCACGCCCGAAAAATTTCCTCAGCTTCGCATCCACGATCCCAAGCTGTGGTGGCCTTATGTGATGGGAGATCCGCATCTGGAGCAGCTTGCGGTGAGCTTCGCTGCCGGCGGCGCGAAATCCGACGAGCGCAGTGCGCCGTTCGGGATCCGCGAAATTACCTCAGAACTTTCTGCGTCGGGAACGCGCCTGTTCCGCATCAACGGCAAGCCAATCCTGATTCGCGGCGCGGGATGGAGCCAGGATATGCTGCTGCGCAGCGACGAGCATCGCCTCCGCGACCAGTTCCGCCTGGTGCGCGGAATGAATCTGAACACCATCCGTCTCGAAGGCAAACTCGAAACGGAAAGCTTCTTCCGCCTCGCCGACGAGCAAGGCATCCTGGTGATGCTGGGCTGGTGCTGCTGCGATCACTGGGAGCGTTGGAGGCAGTGGACCGCCGACGACCTCCAGATCGCGACCGCGTCTCTCCAAGCGCAGATGCTGCGGCTGCGCAACCACGCCAGCCTGCTGGTGTGGCTCAACGGCAGCGACAACCCGCCGCCACCCGACGTCGAACGCGCCTACCTCGCCGTCGAGTCGGAAGCCCACTGGCCCAACCCGATTCTCTCCTCGGCCTCCGCTGCGCCCACAACCGTCACCGGCGACAGCGGCGTCAAGATGACCGGCCCTTATGACTACGTCGAGCCCAGCTACTGGTACGTCGATCATCAGCACGGCGGCGCTTACGGTTTCAATACCGAAACCAGCCCCGGCCCAGCCATACCCTCTCTCGCCAGCCGCAAAAAGTTTCTCTCCGATCCGGACGCATGGCCGCCCTCAGCCGACTGGGCCTTACATAATGGCGGCGGCGGCTTCCGCACTCTTAACGTCTTCAACGACGCCATGACCGCGATTTACGCCAAGCCCGGCTCGGCGGCCGAATACGAGCGCATGGCCCAGACCATGGAATACGATTCCGAACGCGCCATGTTCGAGGCCTACAGTAAAAATAAGTACATCTCCACCGGTGTCATCCAATGGATGCTCAACAACGCCTGGCCCTCCATGATTTGGCATCTCTACGACTACTACCTTGACGCCGGGGCCGGATACTTCGCCGTCAAAAAGGCCTGCGAGCCAGTCCACATCCAGTACTCCTACGACGATCAGTCCATCGTCGTCGTCAACAGCACCTATCATCTTGTCGACGGCCTTCGCGCCTCCGTTCACGTCCATGGTTTGGCCTGGAACGAACTCTACTCGGCCGACGACACCGTAACCGTCGCCGCCGATAGCTCGCAGCGCGTCTTTTCTCTTCCGGGCAGCCTCTTCAGCGGCGCCGAGCGCATCTTCTTCATCGACCTTGCCCTCACCAACGCCGCGGGCGCGGTCGTCAGCCGCAACTTCTACTGGGCGCCTTACGCGCCCACCACCTTCGATTGGCCGGAGACTAACTACACCCACACCCCGCCCGATCACTACGAGGACCTTACCGCGCTGACGCATCTGCCTCAGGCTACGGTCACGGCCACAGCGGAACTCACCCGTGCTTCGGCCGGGCGCAAGCTCATTCTGCACTTGAAGAACAGCTCCACTGCGCTGGGGTTTCAGGTAAGCGCCGCCGTGCGCACCTCAGACGGTGGCCTCATTGCGCCGGTCCTCTGGTCCGACAACTGGATCGAACTCGTGCCCGGCGAATCCGTCACGCTCACCGCTCTG
>JASHTU010000626.1 GCA_030040395.1 Acidobacteriaceae bacterium | reverse complement strand
CACCCCAGGGACGAAGACCGATTCCCACCCCGGATCCGTGGGGACCCCGAAGATGGGGACCCAGGAAACGCACCTAAACAGACGGTCAGAGATCTAGCGATCTTTGACTTGATAGCTGGCCGTCATGCCGGCGAGCACGTGGTCGCTAATGTGGCAGTGATAGAGCCAGATGCCGGGAGCGTCGGGGGTCATATCGGCGGTGATCATTTGCGCGGAGGTGACCGCGACCACGTCGGTGCGCTGGCCGGCGACGAGGACGGTGTTGCCATGCCAATGCGGGGTGTGGGCGTTGTTGAAGTCGCCCAGAGTGGCCACATACCAGCGCACGCGGTCGCCTACCTTCATGGTCATCATGGGCAGGTTGCCGTAGATGAAGCCGTTGATGGACCACTTGATATTGGTGGCGGCAAAGCCTTTGGTGGCGATGGCGCCGACGAGGCCGGTGAAGGTGGAGGCACCAAATTCTTCGCGCTTGACGCCCTTGGGATCGGTGCAATGGTCGAGGATGTTCTGGTCGATATACCAGCTCTCGTTTTCATTGATGGCGATGAACATGGTGGCTAACTCATGGTCGACATCTTTGGGCCGGCCATCGGGAAGCGCCATGCCGCGGCGGGTGACCACAATGACGCCGAAAAGGCCGGCGGCTACGTCGCGCAGTTCGTCGCAATGCGAATGGTAAAGCCAGAAGATGGAACTGGGGTCGTTGGGACCGGGTCCGGCGCGATCGGGAATTTGCCAGGTGTAGGTGTGGGTTGAGCCGGGCGCGACGCAACTATCTTGCTTGTCGGCGCCGCTTGTGCCGTCGTTTTAGTCCGCGCCTTCGGAATCCTTTTGGTAGATGACGCCGTGGGGATGCATGCCGTAGGGATGCGTGGCGTTGTTTTTGAAGACAACCTTGATGGTGTCGCCCACTTCTCCGCGGAGAATTGGACCGAGGATACCGAGGCATTGTTCATCGGGAGGGCGGGGTTGGAGCTTCGAAAAAGTCGCGTCGGTATATTGGCGGTAGATGGCCTTCTTATAGACGCGGCCGATTTGATGGGGGCCGGATTCGGTATAGCCCTCGGCGATGGCGTCGAAGGGCATGCCCATGGCTTCGTCGCGACCGGAGGGCGCGTAGTCCCAATTCACCTCATCGGCGGCAACATAGTAGGTGCGGGTCTGACCGGCATGGACTCCGTCGGCAGCATGAACTGGACGAGGCCGGGCGCAGAGAATTGCTGCAACCAGACACAAGGCGCATAGGGTGGCCGGGCATAGCGCGCACAGCGCGGCGCGCGGAACACTTCGTTGGGTCATCGTTCCTCAATGGGGGAAGCGGTTAGGGGGATGTACAAGGGCATACGCTCCCTGAGCCACGGTCGTACAGCTTCTATGTATTTGGGGGTGGCGAATGGGCTTTCAGGGCGTATGGCGATTCAAGTCAAAGCATTGGGTTGAACATTCGGGCAGTGGACCGCGCTTGAGGCGCGGGAACGGCGCCCTCATGGGAAGAGCGCCGGGCTCGGCCACCTGGTTTGGGGCTATTCGGCTTGGATCGACTCGATGTAACGGCTGATATTGCTTATCCGGAGCGCCCGCTGGTTCGGGTCGGCCTGGTTCATGCTGCCCAATACGGGCCCCCAAACCGGCATTTGGGCGTTGCCGTGCGAAGACGGCGTTTGCGGGCCGAATTGGAGCACCGAGAGGACGTGATTGCTGGGAAACTTGCCGTGATTGTTGCGGCTGAGCACGGTCAGATCGGAGGGAGCGGTTTTGAGTGCGACGGCCACCGGACCTTGGCCCCGGCCGTCGGCGCCGTGGCACGGCGCACAATAGCTGGTAAACATTTGCTTGCCATTGGTGGGCGAGGTATTGCCCGCGTTGATGGTGATATTGGAGTTGGATTGACCAGTGAGGCACAGGGCGGCCGTAAACGCTACGGCAATAGTCGCAATGGAGATGTGCTTGAACATGGGTTCCTCGATTCCTGAATCTTACGGCATGAGCCTATTAGGAACTGTACTTTGGTTCTATGGGTGAGCGGTGTGATACGGGACACATGTACGGGCAGGGGTCAGGGGTCAGGGATCAGGGACCAGATGTCCAGGGGAAAAATGGCGCGACCCTGCGAGGCAAGGTCGCGCCAGTTGGGCGAATCGCTGACGCGGGCTCTACTTTCCGGCCTCTTCGAGGGCAAGGACGGCGTAGCCGGTGGCGGCGTCGTCCATGAAGTGGCCGGTGTCGGAGGCAGGATCGTGATCCTTGTTGAGCGACCAAGCCTGCCAGTCGCCTTCACTGGGGTTCTGGTTGGCAAGCAGCCAAGCCCGGCCGCGGCGCGCCTGGGGCAGCTTGCCCTTGCCGATTTCTTCGAGGGCGAGGACGGTGAGGCCGGTGGCGTAACCATCGCTCTTGGTCGCCTCCGGGGTATGATCGTGGCGCTCAAAGGAGCCGAGGTCGGAGGCGCTCCAGCCGCCGTCGGGCCGCTGCTTGGAGGCGATTTGCTGAATGAGAGCGTCGCGCCGGCTGCGGGTGAGCAGGCCGGGAAGCGTGGATGAGGCCCACATAAGAACGATGCGGTTGACGAGGGGCTGAGCGTCGTATTCGCGGCGGAGGTAGGCGCGCAGCTCGTCGAGGTTGCCCTGAATCCCGGGCGACTGGCGATAGCGGTCGGGAGCGATGCCGACGGCGAGCGCAGCCATGGTGGCGCCCCAATACTCGGAGATATTCGACTCCCAGGGATCGTTGTGGAAATTGAGCCAGATCCAGGCTCCGGCGTTCTGGCCGGTGTGGCGCTG
>JASHTU010000625.1 GCA_030040395.1 Acidobacteriaceae bacterium | reverse complement strand
AGCACCAGAGAAATTGCGCAACCAACTTGGCATCGCCATCGCCGGGGACGCCTATGGGAGATACCGCGCACTGCTCGATTCAGCGCGGTGGCAGCGCATCTTAAGCGCCGGCGCCCGTTCCCAACGCCTTCTATGGGCCAGCACCAGAACCAAGGACCCTAAGGCTTCCGAAATCCTGTGCGTTCAGTCCCTCGCCAAACCCTTCACCGTGAACACGATGCCCGAGGCCACTCTGAAGGCCCTCGCCGATCATGAAGAATTCGGCGAAGCCTTACTCGCAGATGCCGATGTGGTGCTAGCCGAATTCGCCAAGGCTGGTATTGACACTGAAGGCGTGGCAGCCCGGCTCCTCGAGGAAGGAATCGAATCATTTGGCAAGTCCTGGAACGATCTGTTTGGGTGCATCGCATACCGGAGCGAAGCGCTCAAAGCTGCTTGAGTTCAATTGATGGAGATCGAAAGACGAAATGCAGGTGATAACGTCCGCACATTTGCCAAATGGGGATCGATCCCCGGCCCCCTCTTCTCGCCTGGAATAATGCTGGCTTCATGCAAAATCGCCAATGCGCTCATCGACACCAAGGTCGTGTTGCGGTCGAATTACGGGCTTGACCGATATTACCGCTCAGTAAACAACTGTGCGGCGTGTTGGTCGAGGAGTAACTTCTTGTCGGGCGACGATGGGATAGGAATCCGAAAGCCGGTCCTATCTCCTTCGCTGACAATGCTCCTGGAACCGGCGTTGTACCCTCATCTTGGATAGAAAATCCCGTAAGGCAGTCCGTGGGATCAGGGAGCCGGTGTTTGGCTCCGGAGGCTGAATGCGTCGGCGTAATTTTCTCAAGACGTTTTTCGCCACAACCGCGGCCACGATGGCGGATAGGACTACGTTTGGCTTTTCGCAGTGGCAAAACCGGCATGATTACAACTTCGGCAAAACCCTCTCCCGCGAAGTGCTGGGTAACTATCTCTCCCGCGCGATTTGCATGGAGGGCCTACTGAATGGCCGCGGCAACTTCGACGACAATCTGCGCATGCTGGGCGACGTGGGGGCAAAATACATTGCGCGCAGCATCTGCCTTTGGGGCGGCGAGGCCAAGCTTCTGGACAATTTCGCGCGCGCCAAGCAGCAGGTTCCGCAGGCGCTCGCAGCGGACCAAGACAGGGTTCTCGAAGCATGCATCTTTGAGATTGTGACTCCCCAAGTGGAACAGGTTCCGGCGCCGGACTGGGCCTTTATCGCGCTGGGTATGCCGGTGGAGAAGCGCAACTTCCGTTACGAAGCCATACTCTATCCGCCGGAAAAGCGCACCCGCTCGTGGGGCAGATTGGGCGGCGTTCCCGATGTGAGCCAGCCCGAAACCCAGCTTTGGTTCTATTTCCTAGCGGCCTCCTATATTGACCTCGGGTTTGAGGGAATTCACTGGGGCCAGGTGGAGATCATGGATCATAGCGATCCCCATCTCGATGATTATGCGCGGGTGTTTGGCTTGGCGCGCGACTACGCAAAACAACATGCACGGCGGGGTATGGTGTTGTGTAATGCGCACGTACCCAGCGGCGGCCTGGTGCGCGACGGCCAGTTGCTTCTCGACTTTCACGCTTTCCCCTTGAGGATCAAGGAGGTTCCGGACCATTCGCAGGAGGGGGTATTGGAAGTTGGCTATCGCGACAGCATCTTTCTCCGCAGCAAGGGCGGGCGAACGTACAGCGGCTGGGAGTGCGCTCATCTGCCCTATCTCGTGGAGCTTGATAACTACGGCTCGAGCCGGCACCCCGGCGAAGCGGGACAGGGCAGTGACTGGGTGTGGGGTTACGACGAAATCAGCTGGTTTGCCAATCAAAGCAAGGAGTACCGCAGCCAGTGGCTTGGCTACGCCTGGAAATGGGTGAAGAAGACAGATCCGGATGGTTATCTGGAGATGCCGGGCGAGCGGACAGAAACTTCTCCGCTCAATGGCTGCCGATGGTACTCCGCCAATCGGCCGAGCGCTGCCGTTCCCGATGGCCTTGATGATGAGGACACGATCCGCGCGATATGGAAAAATGACGGATGATCGAAACCCCGCGGATCACAACCGCTCGTAGAGCCTTCCGTGCCGGAGCTCGGGCGCAATCTCCGCGGATCGGATGATCGCCGTCACCCGCTGGTGCCACAGCTTATCCCGCCACATGCCCACAAACTGCGGCTCGCAGAAGTTGCTGCTCGCGATCGCCAGCCACCTCTGGGTCGAGGCCGCATGCTGCGCTCCCAGCATGCACAGCGCCTGCACCCAATCCCAGGTGAGCAGTGGCCAGTCCTTGTAGTCCACCACGCCCCAACACTCCGTGGTGATCAGAGGCATGCCGATCTTCCGCGATACATCGGCGAAGGTGTCGATGCCGTCCACCAGCCCCTTCTGCCAGTACTCCGGCCGCGCCCGGTAAACATCCGCCGCCTTCAGGCTCAGGTTTGTGTAGCCCCTGGCGTCGAACCGCTCATACGCGTAGCCGCACTGACGGTAGAACTCGCCGGCGTACTGCTGCGCCATCCAGATGTGCGGGTCGAGCAGGTCGAAATAATTCAGGTCGTGGTGGAGAAAGCTTTGCTCGTCGCCCGTCGCCACCGAAAACAGAAGCGGCATCTCCGGATACTGCGCCCGCACCAGCGCCACGGCCTTGGGCATCCACGCCAACGACACCGGCTGGTCCCAGTCTCCGTAGGAAACATGGGGCTTGACAAACGGAGCCCAGTCGTCCCCCGGCCACTCATTGCACAGATCGGTATAGAGAATCGCGTCGATCAGCCCTGCCTGCCGGATCAGGTCCAGCGTCTTGACCCAGTTCTCGGCCATCACATCCGGTCCGGTGATGGTCATGCGGGTGTTCTCGTCGTCCTTGCGGTACCAGGTGGAGAGCCCCACCATCACGCCACGCTCTCTGCACTTGCCGATGAACTCAAACAGCGCCGGCAGCAGCACGACGCGGTTCACGTCGGGCGATCCCCAACACTGTGTGTTCCACTCCGGCCACAGCGTCCAGGTTTTGTGCGGATGGGCGGCCAGCAAATGGGGAAACGGATCGATGCGGACGGCGTTGTAGCCGCGTTCGCACAGATCGTCCAGGGCGCGGTCCCAGTCCTCGAAACCCGCACCCGGCCAGCGCCGCTCGATCCACGAAAACTCCCACATGGTGATGGCGCGGGGATGCTTTGCGCCGCCAGCCGGCGCCGCGTTGCGATGCTTCTGCGCAGATTCGGCGCTCGCCTTTGGCTCACCCGGCAGCGCGCCTGCAACCGCTGCCGAAGCCGCCCCGCTCAGGAAATTCCTGCGATTCATGACAGTCCCCCGTTCCGCCGGCAAAATTGCCGGATTCGCGCGCATCATTCAGCGCCGGTTTGGGCGCGATGGGCGAGGAAATCTACGATGAGTTGGTTTTCGCGGTCGGCGAGCTGCTCGACGGAGCGGTCACCGGCCTGTTGCGATACACCGTCGATGACGGTTTGGCGGAGGGCTTGGGTGAGGTCGGGGGCGGCGAGGTTGTTCATGGCCGCGCACAAGGGGTCCATGAGCTGCTCCATGAAGTGATGAATGCCGCCCGGGCCGCCGGCAAGATGCCATTGCAGGCTGGGGCCCATGACGGCCCAGCGCAGTCCCGGGCCGTAGCAGATGACGTCGTCGGCGTCGGCGATGCTGAGCACGCCTTGCTGGACGAGGCAGAGGATTTCCTTGTAGAGCGCGGCCTGGAGGCGGTTGACGACGTGGCCGGGAAGCGCCTTGCGGAGAAGGATGGGCTTTTTGCCGAGGGAGGCGTAGAAGGCCATGGCGCGCTCGATGGTTTGGGGCGAGGTTTGGGCGCCGCCCACGACCTCGACCAGGGGGATGACGTGAGGAGGATTCAAGGGATGGCCGACGATGCAGCGGCCGGGGCGGCGACACTCGGATTCGAGAACGTCCACGGTGAGCCACGAGGTGCTGGAGGCGAGGATGGATTGGGGCGGCGCAGCCGCGTCCATTGCGGCGAACAACCTGATTTTGAAGTCACGAAGCTCGGGGCCGCTTTCCTGAACAAAGTCGGCGTCTTGAAGCGCCTCCGCGAGATCGGAGGTGAAAGTGAACCGGTCAAAAGCCGCGTGGGGCGAGGCGTGAGGCGAAAGGCCAAGGGCGGCGAGGGTTTTCCACGCGCGGGCAACGTAGGCGCGCAGGTTGGATTCCGCGTTGGGAGCAGGATCGGTGGCGACAACCTGCACGCCGCGCGCGAGACAAAGCGCCGCCCAGCTCGATCCGATGGTTCCGGCGCCGACGATGGCGACCCGATTTACCCCGCTGGCGGAGGACATGGGCGGTTGCTCCTTTCGCGAATGCGTCCCACCCGGGAAGATGGTTGCCGGGGGCGCGATGCGAGCGGAAACGGCCATTTGTCGTCCGTCGCTGCTGGATGGCGCGGATCCCCATTCCTTCCCGCCCCAGGAAGTTTCTCACTTGGATTTGGGAGCATTAAGCTTGCCAAACGCCGGCGCCGCGGATTTGCCCATCCACTCCCGGCAGCATAAGAAATGGATCCGTTTGTAGGTGTGGTGCTCAAGGTAGGCGAGGTCGCTCATCTTCTTCGCCAGCTCTTTCATGCTGCTCAGCTTTTGGTCTTTGAGCCCTACCTCCCACCAGTCCCACTGCGGGAT
>JASHTU010000059.1 GCA_030040395.1 Acidobacteriaceae bacterium | reverse complement strand
GCGCGTCGACCAACTCGTCGAGCCGGTCGCCGATCCGCGCCCGATCATCATGATTCGTCTCCGGCCGCAGGAGCTGGTCGAGAAGATGCGCGCTTTCCGGGCGCGCAAACTCCTTCTCGATGGCGTTCAGGGTGGGATGCAGCCGCGCCAGCATACGTTCCATTTCCACGGAACGGTCGCGGGTCCAGAGGAATTCGCCGCTTTTCCCATGCTGCTCCCACTGGAGCGCCGCCGAGCGCATTTGGGCGAGCAAGCGCCGGTCTTCCAGTGTGGCGCGAATCAGCAAATCGAGCCTGTCCCAGCTATGCAGCAAGGCTTCATGCGCGACTTCCACCACTGGCTCCTGGGTTTCCGAGCCGAATTGCACCAGAAGCCGGCTTCGGGTGAGCTCTTCAATTAGCCGCAAGGCGGCTGAGTTTTTGGCGAACATCTTGAGCGGAGCTCGCTGCCGGGAAACGGCGCCGTGATCGTCCACTTGCGCGAGATCCGCCGCCAGCAGCGGCAACGCGTCCTGGGCTTCGCGGTCGAGTTGAGCGAAGATATTTTCGGCGCGATGGGCAATGGCGCCCTGCACCCGGCCTAAAGCTTCGTAGGCCGTGTAACTGAGGGTGCGGCTGCCGGTCTTGGCCGTTTCCCGGTAGAGCTCATCGAGCAGATAAGCCATCAGCGCCAGAGCCCCGGGATTGGTCCCTGTGTCTTCCACAATCCGCTGCGCGAGATCGCTCTCAATTTCGAGGCCCGTGTACTCCGCCGGCCGCCGAATCATGGTGTACAGGGTGACAGTATCGGGAGCGGTGAGCGGGAAAGCGGCCCTGAGCAATTGCGCCAGCTTGGGAATCTCGATGCAGCGGTGGTAAAAATCCGCCCGGAATGTTGTCACGACGCGCAATCGAGGGTCATTGACGGCATGATCTATGAATTCAATCAACGGCTCTCGACGCTCGGGCGCAGCGATCGTGAATAACTCCTCGAGTTGATCAACGACCAAAAGCAGTTCCGCCGCGGCCGGGGCCTTTTGAAGGGCGAAATCGGAGATCAACGCCGTATTGGAGGGGTCGCGAAGGAGCTTGGCCGCCAGTTCAGCCGGATCGAGAGCGGGCAGACCTTCGTCGGCTTCGGTCAGCGATGAGGCCAGCGCCAGAAAGGGATCGCCGCCCACTCCGCCCGGCGTGAAACACGCCCAGCGCCAGTCGCTACTGCCCGCGATGGCGTTCTCCATCAGGCGCGGAATGAGGCCGGCGCGCACCAGCGACGACTTACCACTGCCGCTGGCGCCCACAATGGCCAGAAAGCGAGTGTCCGCGGCCCGCAGTTGCGCGATCAACCGCTCGATCTCACGCTCGCGTCCAAAAAAGATGGGCGCATCCATGGGCTGAAACGCCCGCAACCCCGGAAACGGAGAGCCCGGCCAAAGCGGCTGACTTGCGGCCGCCAGTTCTTCCGCGTCCGGCTCCTCCGACAGGATTCCATTGTTCCCTTTGATCTCCTTCCTCAGGAAGGCTTCGACGAGAGGCTCGAACTCCGCGGCGGTCGCGTAGGATTCATAATGCCCCAGCAATGCGCCTCCCGGCTTCTCGAACCTGGAGAAGAATTGCTTCAGGAGGTTCCATTGGCGGCCTTTTTCTTCATAGAGGGGATCGTCCAACGCCACGGACGGAGCCTTGGTCCGGCGGAAGATCATGACCCTGGGACGGCTGGATACCCTGGCGCGCGCCATAGCGATCTCATATTCATATTCCGTACCGGAAAGATAGGCGGTGCCGTCGGGTTTTCGGGATGCGGCGGGGTCGAGCGGCGTGCCCATGCGCGACCAGAGAATCACCACTACGATGCCGCATTTGTCCGGCGAGGGCAAGCCGCGTTCGATGGCTTGCTGCGGTGCGAGCGTGGCCAGAAAAGCGGTGCGGGCGCGCCGGTCGGTCCAGTCCACCGGAATCAGAACGCATCCTTCGGGCAGGTCCTGGCTAATCCGGTCGACTACCCTGCGAACCATACCGCGTTCCTCGCCCACATCGCCAGGCGAAGAGATGAAGATCCGGATGGTCCGCTTTTTCGGTAGGTTCTTCACAAAAAATAATGGTAGGATCGGCCAGGAATTACGCCCGGGAATCTGACGCAGGGGAATCAAGCCGAATTATAATCCTGCCCTATGAAGGAAGGCCGCCAGTTACTGGAGATTCGCACCCGTCCGGGCGCCAGTTCGGCGATGCTCTTCGTGCACGGATTCACGGGAGACGCCGATGAGACGTGGGATCGCTTTCCGCTGTTGCTGGGCGCCGAGGAGTCTCTGAGCGATTGGGACATTCTGAGCCTTGGGTACAACACCAGTTTTCTGCCCGGCACGCGAGGAATCTGGTCCGCCGATCCTGAGCTGCCAATCCTGGCAAAGCTTTTCCGCACTGAGCTCGAGATCAACCCGCTCGCAAAATATAGAAATCTGGCCATCATTGCGCATAGCATGGGCGGATTAGTCGTACAGGATGCGCTGGCGGCGAATCCGGAGCTGACGAAGCGAATCGGCTACGTGCTGCTGTTCGGAACCCCCAGCGCCGGCCTGCGCAAGGCCAGGATTCTTTCCCGGCTGCTCGGATTCCTGGTGGGCGAACAGATTCACAATATGGCCTCCGACGGCGAGTTTGTCACCCGTTTGCGGCGGGAATGGTCGAAGGCGTTCGGCGCCGATCCGCCCTTCCGCTTCTTTGCCATCGCTGGAGACAAGGACCAGTTCGTTACTCCAGATTCGGCGCTCGAACCTTTTGCGCCCAAGTATCAGCGGGTGGTGCGCGGCGACCACCTCAGCATGGTGAAACCGCACGACAGACAGGCGGACGGGGTGCGGCTAGTGGTAAGCGTCCTGGAGGAGTCCGCGGAGCCGGAGGGTCCGCGTTCTCCCTTGCGCATTGCAGCGGAGATGGGCGCCTCTGTTCCCGCCGGAATGGCGATTGCGGAGGCCGGCGCGGAGGGCCGATCGAAGTTCTCAACCCAGGAGCA
>JASHTU010000624.1 GCA_030040395.1 Acidobacteriaceae bacterium | reverse complement strand
CTGCGGTCCAGGGTCTGCGCGCCGGCATTGAGCCCAACCACCCCAAAGCCGCACAAAGAGAGTGGCCCATTGCCACCCGGCTTGTCGTGCGCAGGTCCACAGACTTCCCGCGGGGTTCGTTGCCTGCGCGCCGCACACCGGCTGCGCGACGGCGAAACGGAGTGGCGGCAAAGTGAATAACGCGGCCGCGCCCGCGGCATGGCCAGAAGTCGTTGCATCCGGGCTGGCCATAGAGCGCTTCTCCTTCTGCTGTACACCGAAGCCGGGAACTCAATGGTCGATTCCTTCAAAGAATCACCACCTTCGATTGAAATTGCCACGGCTACATGTGAAGGAGAAGTGGTTTAGATTCGACCCGCAGCGAAAAGCGTCCACTTGGAGCTCTGCCGTCGGTCAACCGCGAAATGGAGACGCTGTGACTGCTGATGAGGGACGCCGCGGAATTACCGCGTCGCGTTCCCGTTTTCCGGCAAAGCCCACGCAAACAGCACGCTGCCGCTGCCGGTGACGATGTACTCGCGGCCGTCGAGTTCATAGCAGATGGGCGAGCTGCTCATCCCCGAACCGGTGCCGGCGTGCCAAAGGGTTTTGCCGCTCGCAGTGTCCAGGGCCAGCACGTTTCCGGCGCTGTCGCCGGTGATCGTCAGCCCGGAATCGGTGGTCAGGACGCCGGCGCCGGAGCCGCCCGGACCTACCTCGTGGCGCCAGCGAATCTTTCCCGTCTCATAGTCAATGGCCTCGATGACTCCCTTGCCCCACAGACCGTAGTCGGCTCCCGCCCATCCGTATGCTCCATCGGCGGGCTTGGCGAAATAGATGCTGTAACTGGGGTGGGCGTCAACGATGAACAGCCCCGTCTTCGGGTCGAAGCTGGGAGCGCGAAAGTTCGTCAGTCCGCCTTCGTCCGGAGCGATGAGGCGGCCATCCGGCGCAGGCTCCTTTTCAGGATTCGGAATGGGTTCGCCTTGCGCGTCCACCCCCAGAGACCAATTCACGGGTCCGAATGTGGTGGTCAGCAGGCCTTTGCCGGTGGTGCGATCGAGCACAAAGAAATACCCGTTGCGCGAGGCCTGCATCAGCATCTTGCGCGGGCGGCCATGAAAATCGCCGTCCACCAGGACCGGAGTTTCCACTGCGTCCCAATCATGCGTGTCGTGCGGGGATGGCTGAAACGACCACACCAGTTTGCCCGTATCGGGATTGAGAGCCACGATGCTGCAGGTATACAGATCGTTGCCGGGACGCGGCCGCCCATTCAAAACCGGCGTCGGATTCCCGGTGCCCCAATAAACAAGATTTAACCCGGGATCGTAGGTTCCTGTCATCCAGGTCATGCCGCCGGTGGGGCTGTTCAGTGTCCCGGCAGGCGGCGTGGCGTCCCATTGCCATTGCGTGTCGCCGGTTTCCGCATCCAGCGAACGAAGATAGCCGGGCAGGTTGTCGAAATCGCCGGAGACGCCCACAATGACGTGATCGCCAACCACCAGCGGAGACATAGTGGACCAGTAACCACGATCGACGTCGGCAAACACCTTATCCCAGTACACCGTGCCGTCTTTCGCGTTGAGGGCGATCAAATGACAGTCCGGGGTGGTGAAGTAGAGCCAGCCTTTGTACATGCCCACGCCGCGGTGTCCGATGTGAAGTCCCTTGGTGGATCGCCGGTAATAATGCCAGATCATGTGCCCGGAGAGCGCATCCACGGCCCACACATGATCCGGCACGGTAAAGTACAAAACTCCGTCGACCAGCAACGGAGACGACTTGATATCCGCGTTCTGGCCAGTCTGGAACGCCCAGGCGAGGCTGAGATCGCCGGCGTTCCCCGGCGTGATCTGGGTAAGGCGGCTGTGGCGCTCGCCGGAGTAGTCGCCATGGTAGAGAGGCCAACTGTCGGGCGGCGGATTCAAAAGCTGGGCGCTCTCCAGATCCTGCGCCATGAGCAGGCGGGGACAGGCCGAAAATGAACACCAAGCGGCGAAAAGCAATGTCCCAGCGGCAAAGGCCAGGCGGTTTCTCAAGAGCTTCATAACGGAACAGGACCTCGATGGGCGCGCAGGGCGCCCCTCAGCGCAACGTTTGCAGATAAGCCATCAAATTGTGAATATCGTCGTCCGTGTACTTGCTAAACAGAGTCACGTGCGCATCCACCGGCGCGTCGACCCTATATTTCACCTGGTTCGTCGGCCAGGAACGGTATGTGCCGCCGCTATCGCGCAAAGCCACGGTGAATTCGTCGAGATAGGCGAGAGTTCCTGAGATGGTCTGGCCGGAGGGGAGTGTGACCGCAACCGTGCTCTTCGCACCTTTCGGATAAAGCATTCGCTCTTCCAACTGCAATCCCTGATAACGGGTTGCAATGCCGGCCAGATCGCCGGTGGGTGAATGGCAATTCGAACAACCGCCTGCGCCGTTGAAATAGGCCATTCCCGCCGCCACGTTGCCGGTTTGGAGATCGGATGGATCAACGCCGCGTCGATCGCCGGCCCGCGCGGCCGCTATGCGGGCGCGGAGATAGGCCACCAGACTATCGATCTGCTGCGCCGAGAAGTTGAAAGCGGGCATCTTGTTATCCGGGCGGCCCGCGCGCACCACGGCGGCGATCTTTTCTCCTGTGGTGTCGGAACGCACCAACTTCGATTGCGTCAGATCCGGGCCGGTTTCTCCGCCCATCGCGTCGCGGCCATGGCAGAATGCGCAATTTTGCTGGAAGAGTGCATTGCCGGCCGATACCGCGCCGGCGGCTTCGTTCGCCGGCTGCGGCGCCTGCCCGGCGGCCTGTACAGCCAGAGCGGAGGCTATCGAAACTGCCAGGATCGCAATCAGGGAAATTTCCTTGATTTGCTTCAAAATATCAATCTCCAATGCATTCTTTCCGGGGAGCCAAGCGGATGGCGCGGCAACGAATCAATTTCGAGATATATCGGGCGCGCTTTGATCCCCGTGCGCCTGCCCATGACAGTGTATCAACCGATATCGGTGTGTCGCCCGGCTGCAGCAGGTTTCAAAAAGTGATCTTGAAAGGGCACGCCTTCAGCCGCGCCATACGAAAGCCGCAATCTACGCGGATTTAGCCGCTGAGGGACGCCTTTTTTCCTCTGCTGCCAAGATCTTTGCAACGGGCTCCAGCTTCACTTGCGCGCTCGATGACAAAAGTCACTTGTACTTCCGGAGCACTCCCAGGACCCGGCCCTGAATGGCGACTTGCGCCGCGGGGACGTAAATCGGCTCCATCTCCACGTTGGCCGGTTGCAGCCGCACCAGGTTGCCCTCGGGATAGAAGCGCTTCAGCGTGGTCTCCGCCCCGTGCACGAGGGCCACGACGATCTCGCCCTGACGCGCCGTGCGCGTGCGCTCCACGAGCACATAATCTCCGTTGATAATGTGCTCGTCGCGCATCGAATCCCCGCGCACCTCCAAGGCAAACACATCGCGATT
>JASHTU010000058.1 GCA_030040395.1 Acidobacteriaceae bacterium | reverse complement strand
AGCACCGCTCGCCCGTCGGCGGTAAACAACAGGATGCCGTCCTGCAGGTTGCCGAGAATCTGATCCAGATTCTCCCGCAAGGCGGAAAACACCTCTTCCACGTTGCGCATGCGCTGGCCGATCATCTCGATCTTGCTTGAAACCTGCTCCTCCATGTCCTGCTTTTGCGCAGCTTCTTTTTTGCTGGCGGCCTTGCCGTCGTCCTCGATCGGCAGTGCTTCCGGCTTGTTCGCGGTCTTGCTTGCCGCGGTCCAATAATCGAGTTGCTGGCTGATCTTCGCCATCGGTCGAAGGGCCAGGTTGCTCAGCAGGAAGGCCGCCACCAGCGCCGTGAGTAGGGCAAGACCCATCAACGTAATCGCCTCGGCCAGCCAGGGCGCGTAAAAGGCGCGCAGCAGCGTGGTGCGCACACCCACATTCACCGTGGCGAAGGGTTGTCCGTTGCGATCCAGCGGCGCCACCACGTCGTAGACCTTGGGCGCGCCGAAGACCTCCATCATTAACTGGATCGGGTTGGCGCTGAGCAGCTGGTCGTAGTTGGGCCGCGCCGGCAGCGGTTTGTCCTGGTTGTCAGAGTTGGTGCTTAGCAGGATATTGGATTGGCTGTCGCCTATGTTGATGTCGTAGACGGTCAGCGAGTAACGATCCGCGGAGTCCACCATGGCCTGCAGCGTCTCATCGCTGCGAGCCGCCTCGGCCGCTAGGGCGCGCAACTCATCGGGGTGGTTAGGATCGAAGGTTTGGCCTTCCAGCCCGTTCTCCAGCGCCTCCTGCAGGGCATAACGCACCTGCTCGGCGATTACCTTATTGGTGTCGTAGGATTGCTGGACGGCGGCGTGAAGCAGTTGGCTCACATACACCAGCGAGAGCACCCCGGCGATGAGAAACACCAGTGCGGTGATGGCAAGAACGAGTTTGGTTTTCACACGCATGGCGTCAGTGCGCAGTCTCTCGAATCAGCCGGGAAATGGAGAGGCTTGGACTCGATTTTACGCATTTACCGCCCGGAAAGCATGTTCTCTGCCGGTTTGCGCGCACAAAAACGCCCGCCGCCCCCTCGGAAACGCGCAAGAGCAGGCGCAGGAAGCATTTTCGGAGCCCACCGATCGCGCCGGCGCGGTGTCAATGACCCTTCGCCTTCTGACTGGTCTCAGGCGGCTGGAGACTCGCGGGCGTTGCCGTACATCTTGAGCTTGTTGTGCAAAGTCTTCAGGCTCACGCCCAGAATCTCGGCCGCGCGCGTCTTGTTTTGCCCGGTGGCTTCGAGGGTGCGCAGAATCAGCATGCGCTCCGCCTCGTCCACGGTCGCCCCCACGTGCACCGGGACCATGCCGGCGCCGGCATTTTGCTCCGCCGGCGCCTGGCCCCTGCCAAACCCTGGAGGCAGATGCCCAGGGTCGAGCGGCGCTCCATCCGGGCACAGGATTACCGCCCGCTCGATGGTGTTGCGCAGTTCGCGGGCGTTGCCCGGCCAGTTGTATTCCATCATCCGGTCCAGCATCGCGGGGGCCACGCCCGGTACCCTGCGCCCGTGTTTCTGGTTCATCTCGTTCACCATGGCTTCGGCCATGGCGGGCAGGTCCTCCATATGCTCGCGCAGCGGCGGCATGTTGATATTGAAGACGTTGAGCCGGTAAAAGAGGTCGGGGCGCAGATGTCCCTGCGCAACCGCGAGGTTGGGGTCGCGATTGGTGGCGGCGAGCACCCGCACATCCACCTCTTGCTCGGTGCGCGCGCCCAGCCGGCGGACTTTGCGCTCTTCCAGAACGCGAAGCAATTTGGCCTGCGTCCCGATGGGCATTTCGCCCACCTCATCGAGCAGCAGCGTGCCCCCTGAAGCCAGCTCGAAGCAGCCTGCCCGCCGCTCCGCCGCGCCGGTGAAGGCGCCCTTCTCGTGGCCGAAGATTTCGCTCTCGATCAGCGTCTCGGGAATGGCTGCGCAGTTGACGGCAACGAAGGGCCGCGACTTGCGCGGGCTCAGGTCGTGCAGGGTCCGCGCCACCAGCTCCTTGCCGGTGCCGCTTTCGCCGGTAATCAGCACCGGAACGCTGGAGGGGGCAATTTGTTCGATGAGCGAGAAAATCTCCCGCATGGCGTGGGAACTGCCCACCAGCGCGCCCAGAACGCCGCTCTCGCGCAGCCGCCGTCGCGCCACCTCCAACTGAATCGCAGTTTCGCGTTGCCGCGTGGCGTTGCCCAGTATGGTGCGCAGCCGCGTGGAGTCCACCGGCTTCTGCAGGAAGTCGTATGCCCCCAGTTTCATTGCGTCGACGGCCTGTTCGATCGACCCCATGGCGGTGAGAACCACCACCGCCAGATTGGCGTCCAGCCCAGCCCCCCCTTCGGAGAGTCTGGCCAGCAGGCCCATCCCGTCCAACCGTGGCATCTTCAGGTCGGTCACCACGATGGCCGGTTCCCAGGCAAGCGCCTTCTCCCAACCCTCGATGCCGTCTCGCGCCGTTTGGGTGCGATATCCCCAGCCGGAAATCAACTCCGCAAGGCCCATCAGCGCGTGGGGCTCGTCTTCGACAATCAGTACTTTCACTTCATTTTCCATACAGAGTTCTTCCCCACTGGGGGGCCGGTCAATTTCCGTAGGTTCAATTCTCTACGATGCGGCTAACCGCGGCCAACTCCGAAAGGGGCTTCGACAAAAGCTTTGCGTCAGCAGGCGGCCCGTCGCCGGAGCGCCTCCAGGGCGGAGCCGGCCGTTAAGACCATCGACCCTCAGTCTTTTGTCGATAGCCTCACCGCCGGAGTCTTTTCAACATACTCTAAGTCTAAGCCCGCGCGGAGCCGGTCGGGGGCCAGGAGCCTCCTTCAAGAGTAAATTGCGCAAATAACGCGCAGAAAGGACGGGAGAGCCCCTGGCGAAAACGGCCGGGGACAGGGCCGCGCAAACTCCCCGCAGTCCCAAACGCGGGATTACGAAAAGATCCCTCTGCACAGCGGAGCGTGGATGGCAGGTGCACGGCCGTACACTGGATTGGTGCTGGACCTGGAGATTCCGCCCGCCGAAGCCGCGACCCTCCTTAAGGAGGCCACGGCCCGCATCGTCGATGTGCGCGAGTCATGGGAGTTTGCGGTTGGCCATATCGAGGGAAGCTTGCCCATGCCCATGGGCGAAGTTCCATCCCGCGCCTGCCTGGAGCTCGACCCCGGCGAGCGCCTGATCGTAGTTTGCCACCTCGGCATGCGCTCCCTGAACGTGGCCGTGTGGTTGCGCAACCATGGGTTCGATCAGGTTCAGTCACTGCGCGGCGGCATCGACGCCTGGTCGGCCCAGGTCGATCCCAAGGTTGCGCGCTACTAACGGCCAAAGCAGTAAGTGACCTGGAAAAGCCCGTTGTCCACACCCGGGTTATAAAACGCGGTGCCGTCATTCGATAGGTGATGATATCGAAACCCGACGCGGACCGATCGGCTTTTCATGCGGTAAATCTCGATGCCCGCCCCGGCGTCGAAAGTGAAGTTGAACGAGCCGGCCATGGCGATCGGGATGGCTTGCGTGCTGTACATGTACCCGGCGTGGCCGTCAGCGAATACCTGCACTTTGCGCGCGGGAAGAAAGTTCCATTGCAGGCCAATAGGCGACATGGCCTCGCCGACGGTCCATCGCCGCCCGCGGCAAGATATGGTCTCCGTCCCGCTATAGGTGACTCCACCCTCGCCGACGAAGCTATAGCTTTGCGTCTCCGGCGAACAGGAAACCACAGGCCCATTTGCGGTAACGAATGTCTCTGCGGAGGGCGAGGTCTGGTTGTCCACATAAAGGCTCAGCGGATCGCTTTCCAGCGTCACCGGCAGCACCTCTGCGTCATACTGCCAACTCGCCACGCGGTTAAGCCAAAGCCGCCGGCTATAAGAGACGCCCAAATCCAGCAGCTTGCGATTTTCGGAGAGGCCCAGGAAAATGTGGCTCGAATCGTTGGAGTACGCGGTGAAGACCCCAAGGGTGTTGCGTCTGGCGTAATATGCATTCGCCGCGTGGTCCTGGGCCGGGGGCTGCGCCTGGGAGGGTTGGCCCCACACGGTCATCATCAGCAACACGAGAAAGCGGCAAACGGCGCGCTGGGCGCTCGAGCGCGCGCTTTCAATTTTCGCCAACAGAATTCCCCTTTTCTGAACGCGGGATGAACGGTTCTCGAGAGCCTAGAGCCTGTTATTAACTTTGGGGCGGGCAGCGTTGCGAGCGAAAATTCGGCCAGACGAGGCGGAGCCCGCAGGCTGTGGCGGGTCCACCGTCAAGGGCGAGAACGAAGTATGGCCGGATTTTCGCCGCAACCCTTGGGGACGGGGCCAATTTTCCCGATTTCGTTGTCGCTCGTCGCTAGCAGACACCCGGTATGCGTCCCTCCTCGCTCCTAGAACTCGAAAAAATTGGCTCCCGTCGCTGCCTGCTCCAAAGTTAATAACAGACTCTATACTTTGGTGTTGACCCAATCCATTGTAAGGGAGTGGCTTTATGTCTTTCTCGGCGGTAACCTACGCAGGCCAAAATCACCCCAGGTTCTTGGACGAACTCAAGTCGCTGCTGCGCATTCCGTCCGTCTCCACGTTGCCCGAGCACAGGCCCGACTGCCGTCGCGCCGCCGAGTTGCTGGTGGCGGAGTTGAGCCGCATCGGTATG
>JASHTU010000623.1 GCA_030040395.1 Acidobacteriaceae bacterium | reverse complement strand
CTTTCGTCACATGGATAGGTGACGCTCGTCACTAGCAATGATTACCTTTTGCGATAAGGTCCTCATAGCCCTTCCGCATGGGGAGCGGCGGGCAAAAATGGGGGTTGACTTTCGGGCCAGCATTTCATGTTTCTGAATTCGTAATTGAAGTAAAGAGCCAACCTCTTTTGTGTAGCAGAAACTCCTGGGAGAGCAAGCCAGTTTATCTTTTCATTCAGGAGCAAATTGATCAGTGGAAAAGGCCCCGGCGTTCGCGCCGGGGCTTTTTTTTGCCCGGGCGCTTCGCGGGTGCGTGCGTCGTGGGCGAGCGAAGATTCGGTGACGAGGGACGGGCGTGTCTATTCAAAATATTTTTGCGGCAACGATTCTCAGTAGGTGCACCATAGCCACGGGGAAGCCCTTCGAGTGAAGGCCCCGCACGTGAGAAACGGGAATGTTCGAGAGCCTTGAGCCACGGTCGAAGTCCTTGCCAGGATCGGAGATCCTGGCGCGGTGGTCTAAGTCCAAATCTAAGTGGCGTGCAGTGGTCGCGGCGGTTCTGTTCGTTTTAGCCTGTTGGCCTCCCCTCGTCTTTTTGACGTTTTCTGTTTTGGCGGTGCTGCTGGGAGGGAGCTTGGTTCCGCTGCTCGCTTCAGGGATGCTCGTTCTATTAGTCGCCTGGCCGTTCTATGCATCGTCAAAATTTATGTGGCGCTCGTGGGAACCGTTCAACGCTCCCAAACTGGAAGAGGTCCTACAGACGATCAAGGGAAAGCCGATCCTTTATTTGAGACCATTCAAGGCCGATCGAAAGATCATGCGATTAGACAACCGCATGACTCAACTCTTGTGGTTTTTCGCGGGCGGCCTATTCAAAGTCGCGCGCTACTTTTGGGGCGTTCCTTTCCTGAGACGAATGGAGGAGTTGGTTGTCGAGCCTTTTCAGGAAATCGGACCAATTCTGGCCGTCGGGCGTCCGCACGAACAAAGGTCTCCGAAAGGCGCAATCAGGATTTATCCCCCGAACAACGACTGGAAGCGCGCTGTAGAGGTGCTCCTTGACAAGGCAATTCTAGTCGTCATGTATGCAGGAACGTCCTCGGGGTTCCGTTGGGAGCTTAACCGTGTCTTCAACCATGAGCCATTTGTTCCCGTGGTCATCATCTTGCCACCGGGTATGCACGAAAGCGATTTTCTTGCTCAAAAATTCAGGGAAGTATTGAGGGCTGAAACGAAAGCGGAAGCAAATGAATGGGTTGGGTCTTACCGCCTGATGTACTTCAAATCCAGAACGGATTTCGATTGTCTCGTAGAAGGGGACTCAGACGAGGCAAGAACTCTGACAAGAGTCAATCCGTATTTGGATCCGATCCTGCAAATGATCGAACCTATCTCTCCAGGATCGAGGGAGGCATTCGCTGCGGAAGCAAGAATTCAAGTGGAGGCGACAAGGAGCCTGACCTGGGTAGTGGCCACTATTTTTGTGGCCTCCCTGGTGGTGGGGTTCGTCGGATTCTTCATTCGTACAATATTTGCGGGACCCTAAGCTCGCGTCGAACCGAGAGTGGCCTGAAGCACCCACCGTCCGACTCCGCCGAACGCCGCGGATCGTGGCGATCCCGAGCGCCATGAGAACCGACAAGCGTCAAAAGGGGAGCGGACGGCCCGTACACTGAATATATGCGGGGATTTCACGTCGAGCATTTCGGATGCAGGGCGGCGCGCGCGGATGGCGAAGCCATCGAAGGGCGTCTGCGCTCGGCGGGGCACAGCCTGCGGCAACCTTCTGAAGCCGACGTAATCATCGTGAATACGTGCAGCGTGACGGCAGAGGCTGATCGCGCCGCACGTGCCTTTATCCGGCGCACTCACCGGCTGAACCCGGAAGCGAGGATCGTTGTCACCGGCTGCTACGCGCAGCGGGCCCCCGTCGAGCTGGCGCAGATGGCGGGCGTGGCCGCCGTGGTGGGTAACAGTCACAAGGCGATGGCGCCGGAAATTGCTCTTGGTCTCGCGCGGCATGGTGCGGCGCCGCAATCTCCGCCGCAACTCGTACCCGTTGGATCCCTATTCGCGCCCGGTGCGCCGAATTCCGCCACGCGGCCGACTCAGAACCGGGCTTCGATCTGGGTCGACGATCACTTTGCCCACTCGTTTCTCGAAGAAACGCCGCTTGCCCCAGGAACGCAAACGCGCCCCAACCTGAAGATCCAGGAAGGCTGCGGAAACCGTTGTACGTTTTGCGTGATCCCGCAGACGCGCGGCCCGTCCAAAAGCCTGCCCGCAGCCACCGTCTTACGCCAGGTGGAGGGGTTCGTGGCCGCAGGCGGCCATGAGCTGGTGCTTTCGGGCATCAACCTCGGCCGCTGGGGAAGGGACTTGCCGGTTGACGACGGGGCGGCGGCATCGTTTTCCCGGCTTGTCCGCGCGATCTTCGAGCGGACTGCATTGCCGCGTTTGCGGTTGAGCTCGATCGAGCCCATGGATTGGGACGCCGAGCTGATCGGTCTGATGAGCGAGTTTGGCGGGACCCGGCTGGCGCGGCACGCGCATTTACCCCTGCAGTCGGGCTCGGATGCGGTGTTGCGCCGCATGCACCGCCGCTACCGGCCCTGGCATTACGTGGCGAAGATTGAGGCGCTGATGCGCGCCGCCGGACCGGAGCTGACTCTTGGCGCGGACGTGATGGCCGGCTTTCCCGGCGAAACCGACCCCGAATTCGAGGAAACTCTGGAGCTGGTGCAGGCGCTGCCCTTCGGCTATCTGCATTTGTTTCCGTTCTCCCCGCGACCGGCCACGCGCGGATGGACGCTTCACGCGGAGACACCGGTTGCGCAGGAAACAGTAGCGGAGCGGATGGCTGCACTGCGCGCCTTGGCCGAGGAAAAAAGCCGGATGCACCGTACGCGGTTCGTGGGCCGCGAATTGGAAGCGATCACGCTGCACTCGCCGCCAGAGTTTGCCTCCCGGGCGCGCACCGCCGCGCTCACGGAGAATTTTCTCCCTGTCGAATTGGAAGGCCAGTACACAGCCAACCGGTTGCTGCGCGTGCGGGTGACGGGCCTGAATGCGGAGGGAGCGCTTGAAGGGTGTCCGGTGTTGCGTTCCTCGGCGCCAGGTCTGGAAGAGTTTCGAGCGCAGCCTAAACCGCAGCTACCCTCGGGAACCCTTTGTTGGTAGTGGGTCGGTGTGATTTTACATGCCCTCAGAGGCTTAAGCCCTCCTCATTTTGAAGGCCTTTTCGTACGGGCGGAGGCCCTTACCCTTCAAACTGACCCACCAGCCCCTTGTCCGGCAAATTCAAGCCAATGCTATACTCAGGGTGCGCTCGTCAAGCCCCGCCGATCCGGCGGGATTGGGCGGCGGGCGGAAACAAGATACGGGAGGAGCACCATCGCATTCGACAAGCGTTCGGCGAAGTCTTTTATCCGCGTCAACGAGCGGATTCGCGCGCGGGAAATCCGCGTAATCGACGAGAACGGCGTCCAGATCGGCATTCTTCCGCCCTACGAGGCGATGCGCATTGCCCGCGAGCGCGGCCTGGACCTGGTCGAGGTTTCGCCCACCGCCGTCCCGCCAGTTTGCCGCATTCAGGACTACGGCCGCTATCTCTACGAGAAGGAAAAGAGCGAGCGAGCGGCGCGCAAAAAGCAAAAGGTCATCACCATCAAGGAAGTCAAGTTCTCAGTCACGGTGGATGAGCACGACTACCAGACCAAGAAGAACCAAGCGGTGCGCTTCCTCACCGACGGCGACAAGGTGAAAGCCAGCCTGCGCTTCCGCGGCCGCCAGATGGCCCACCGCGAGTTGGGTTACAACATCATCAACCGGCTCATCCAGGACGTGGGCGACGCCGGAGTGGTGGAGTTCATGCCGCGCATGGAAGGCACGATTCTGCACGCGATTCTCGCCCCTGCCAAGAAACAGGAAGCGGCGAAGCCCAAGCCGCCCGCCCCTCCGCAGGCCGAAGGGCCACGGCCCACGGCGTAGAGCCAAACCCGATCTTCTGCATTGCCGGCATGGGCCGCCCTCACGGAGAGCATTGCTTTCTCTGCGCAGTTCACCGGCGCGGAGCCAGTCTGCGTGAGACCGCTGTGCTACACTCCCTGCCGTCATGCGAAACCGATTGATTTTGTTCCCAATTCTGCTGGCGCTGTTTGGCCTCGCCGGCGCGGTGCTCGGCGCGCAGCCAAGCGACGCCCCACACCTCGAAAAGCGGGGCGCGGCAACGCAGCTCATGGTGGACGGCAAGCCGTTCCTCATGCTTTCCGGCGAGTTGCACAATTCGTCTTCGTCGAGCCTCGAGTACATGAAGCCGATCTGGCCCAAATTGGAGGCGCTGGGCCTCAACACCGTGGTGACACCGCTGAGTTGGGAGTTGATCGAGCCCCAAGAGGAGAACTACGACTTTACTCTCGTGGACGGGCTTATCGATCAGGCGCGGGCTGCGCACCAGCGCATCGTCTTTCTGTGGCTCGCCACCTGGAAGAACGGGATGTCGAGCTACGCGCCAGTATGGGTCAAAAGCGATGTGCGGCGCTTTCAGCGCGTGGTCGAGCATGGTAGCGAAGTGGAGATTCTAAGTCCTTTGTGCGCGGCCACGCAGGAGGCGGATGCGCGCGCTTTCGCCGCGCTTATGCGGCACATCAAGCAAATCGACGGCCGCGAGCACACCGTGCTCATGATGCAGGTGGAAAACGAGGTGGGTGTGCTGGGCGACTCGCGCGATCACTCCGAGGCCGCGAACCAGGCGTTTGATGCGGCCGTGCCGGAAGAACTCACCGCGTATCTAAAGGCGCACTATAACGAGCTTAATCCCGACCTGCGCGAGCGATGGGATGCGCACGGAGACATAACTGCGGGTGTGTGGACGGAGGTCTTCGGCGACAACGACCGCACGGACGAGATTTTTATGGCGTGGAACTACGCGCGTTTTATTCAGGCGGTGGCGAAGGCGGGCAAGGCCGAGTATGACATTCCCATGTATGTGAACACGTGGCTGGCCGGCGACGATACGCCGCCGGGCGAGTTTCCGAGCGGCTGCCCGGAACCATGGGTAATGGATGTGTGGCGCGCAGCGGGCTCGTCGCTGGACTTCTACTCGCCGGACCTGTACGATCCGCGCTTCGAGCTATGGTCGCGGCGGTATCGTCGCGCCGGGAATCCGCTGTATATGCCGGAGACGCGCGGCGGCGCGGCGGGAGCGGCGAATGTCTTCTTTGCGCTGGGCGAGGAGGCGGGAATCGGATTTTCGCCATTCGGCATCGAGTCCGAGGCCGACGCCAAGGACCCATTGGCCGAAAGCTACCAAGTGATTGCGGAGTTGGCCCCTCAGCTCCTCGAACGGCAAACAACGGGCGACGTGCACGGATTTGTGCTCAGCCGCGAGCAGCCCGCGGTGGATTTCACCATGGACGGCTACACGCTGCGGGTGGGCCTCGACAACAGCTTCGACGGACCCTCCGCGAGCGGTTTCGGGCTGATCATGGGCGATGGCAAAGATGCTTTTCTCGGCGCGGGCAAGGGCTTTCGGGTGGCGTTTACGCCGCGGCTCGAAAGCGGTCCTCAGGCGGGGATTGGCGCGATTGACGAAGGAACGTTTGAGGATGGGAAGTGGGTTCCGGGGCGGCGGCTGAACGGAGACGAAGACGACCAGGGGAAGGATTGGCGCTTCGACCCACGCTCGGAAAAGATCGAGAAGGTTACGCTGTACGGGTATGAATAGGATTAACTGATAATGCCCGCTTTGTTGAAGTCGCTCAAGGTTCTCGCGACACTTCTCGTTCTGAGGTACGTTTCGGTGGTGTTCTGCCAGCTCGATGCTCCTGGAGCATTCAGCAATTTCGCCGGCTGCGCGCACCACACGTGCACCTGGGTGCCGTGGTCGGTGCATCGGATTTTCCAAGAAGGTAAGCTGAGCTATACCGTCGATGCGAAAAGGCGACACGGGAGGAGACCTTGTTGTCCGCCCCGGTAACGAAGTCCTGCTCCGAACTTCTCTGAAGGACTTATCCGCCGGCGTGAGTGTAGTTTGGTCCGACGACGACAGGTTTTTCGCTGTGACCTGGAGCGACGGCGGCGCAATCGGCGGATTTCACGTCCGAGTGTTTAGCGTTCAAGGCGAAAAAATCGCCGAATTGCCAGCCACGGAGACGGCCTGGAATGCGTTCAAGGTCCATTACTGGTGCGAGACACGCGGAGATAATATTCAGGCCTATAATTGGGCGCCGGGAACCGATGATCTGGTGTTAGTCCTGTCCGTTTACCCCACAAGCGACTGCGGCGAAGAGATGGGCCACACCGAGGCCTATGTGGTCGACGCGGCGACGGGAAATATCCAGCAACACTGGAATCTCGATCAACTGGAGGCCTATATGCGCGCTCATCCAGAGATGTGAACTGAAGGGCCTCATCCTTTGGCGAGCGCCCACCCTCGCTCTTCGTTCATTCGGCCCAGAGCAGGGCGCGCGATTCTTGGCGCAGCGTAGGATGGGAACGCACCATTCTATATCCAGCCACATCGGTTCCCACCCTCGCCGCAAAAAACAAAAGCGCGGCTAGGATGGGACAGCCGCATTTGTGCTCGGTTATCGGCGACGTAACTTGGGTGGGCACCCGCAGGTGGATCGTGGGTCGATTCCGGCCCCGATGAACGGGCGGAAGCAGCAGCTAAAAAGAAAAGGGATCCTGCCTCAGAACATGACTACATTGAGACCGGGGATGCGCTGGAAGTGGCGCACATTGCCGGTGGCGACGCGGTAGCCAAGATCGAGCGCCGTGACGCCGATCAGCAGGTCGGAGAGGGGCAAAATGACGCCCCTGGCCGTGCTTTCGCCGTCGATCTGCCCGGCCCGGAGAGCGACCGAAGCCGACACCGGATGCACGGGCACAGCGGTCATCAGTTCGCGGATGAACTGCTGGCGCATGGCTTTTCTCTGCGGAGTATTGGCGCGGGCCGCTCCGTGCGCCAACTCGATCAACGTAACGACCGAAATGGCCACGTCTTCACCGGCGGCGCGCACGGCGATCTCGACAAGGGCCTGGTGCGCGTTCCTGCCCTTGCGCTCGGCTGCTATCAACACACTGGAATCGAGGATCAGTCCCATGCCGGAGGATTCAGCGGTTCCGGATGCGCGGCCACTGCGTCTTGAACGTCACGGGCGAAGTCCTCGTCGATTGTCGCCGGAGAGTCTTCGGGCAAGAGCGCGATGCACTCCTCGATGGAGCGGCGGGGCGGCGCCGGCGTGCGCAGGACAGCCACTGGCGCGGCGCCGGATTCGATGACGATCTCCGCGCCGGCGCGCACTTGGGCCAGCAGACCGGGCAGGTCACGGGCGGCGTCGGCTTCCGAGATGTGGATCACGGCCATATTTGGTTGGTCCGATTGTACCGCATTGCAACCGGTTCGGGCGCATTTCCGCCGCGTTTGCCGACGGTGATGGCAACCGAGACGCGCGCTAGAATTCTTTCATGGCGACGGCGGCAATTTCTCCGGAGGTTCTGGCCAAATATGAGCCTGTGGTCGGGCTCGAAGTGCATGTGCAGTTGCTCACCGCGACCAAGGCTTTTTGTGGGTGCGCCAATCGCTTTGGCGCCGAGCCGAATACGAACATCTGCCCGGTGTGTCTGGGGCTGCCCGGCGCGCTGCCGGTGCTCAACGAAAAGGCCGTGGAGTACGCTGCGCTGGCCGCGCTGGCGCTCAACTGCGAGGTGCGGGAGCGGTCGATTTTCGCGCGCAAAAATTATTTCTATCCCGACCTGCCCAAGGGTTACCAGATTTCGCAGTACGACAAGCCGCTAGCCGAGCACGGCTGGATCGACGTGCCCGCGGCCGACGGTTCGACAAAAAGAATCGGCATCACGCGCCTGCACATGGAAGAAGACGCGGGCAAGAGCCTGCACGAAGGCTTTGCTGACTCGGCCACGCGCACCTATCTCGACCTGAACCGTTGCGGCACGCCGCTCATCGAGATCGTGAGCGAGCCCGACATCCGCAC
>JASHTU010000622.1 GCA_030040395.1 Acidobacteriaceae bacterium | reverse complement strand
CAAGGTGACGATCAACGGCACGGACCGGTACACGGGGTATCAGGTGACGGGGGTTCCGGAGACAGTGGGCAAGACCGGGGATCGTGGCTTCTGCAGCGACCAGTTCGGGACCCTCAAGCAGGATCCGGCGGGTGGAACCAACTGCAGCCAGCCGCTGCAATGAGGGCCGCCGGCCTTTGGCGGCGCAGCGGCTTGATGGTCGCTGGCGCATTCCTGACAGCCACCCTGAACGGATGGGCGCGCATGCCAGCCGCGTCCAGTCCCACAGCGCAGAGTCCTTCCGCGCAAGCCTCCGCGCAGAGTCTTTCAGCCAAGGAACTGGCTCATCGCGTGGACGAGCGCTACAATGCGCTGCAGTCGCTCAAGGCGGACTTCACCGAGACTTACGAAGGGCTGGGCATCAAGCGCACCGAGAGCGGCAGGCTGCTGCTGCGCAAGCCTGGCCGGATGAAGTGGGAATACAGTTCGCCGCCGGGCAAGATGTTTCTGCTGGATGGCAAGTATGCGTGGTTTTACACGCGCGGCGACGCGCAAGTACAGCGCCTTCCGGCGAAGGAGTTGAGCGATCTGCGGTCGCCGCTGAGGTTTCTGCTCGGCCACACCGAACTTGATAGAGAATTGAACGGCTTAACGCTGGCGGGTGGGCAGGGGGATGATTTTACGCTCACCGGGCAGCCGAAGGGCGAGGAAGACCGCGTCCGGCGCATTACGCTGACGGTGACAGCGGGGGGCGCGATTACAGCTATCGCGATCGAAGAGACGGATGGAGCGCTGACACGCTTCACTTTTACCGACGAAGAGCCGAATGCGCCGATTCCGGCCGCGACTTTTCGTTTCACGCCACCGCCGGGCGTTCCGGTGGTCGATATGCCGCCGCCGGTGTAAGAGCAGGGAACGAGGGAACGAGGGAACGAGGGAACGAGGGAACAAGGGAACGAGGGAACAAGGGAACGAGAAGCTGGAGAGCGGCAGACCTTAAAGCCTTCGGCGTAGGCCCGGATCGAATCGAGGATCAATTTTCGCCCTTGTTTGCTCGCCCGTTGGTCTCTGCTTACTTGCCGGGCTTGGCGGGAGCGCTGATGGGGGCGGGCCGGGAGCCTTCCAGCACGGAGTGCGAACCGGTGGCGCGCTCGAAAAGAACGACGAGACAAATCGACGTACACATGAAGATCACCGCTGACCAGGTGGTGAGCCGGGTGAGCACGTTGGCCGCGGCGCGGGGACCGAAGGCGGTTTGGGAGCCCTGGCCGCCAAAAGCGCCGGCCAAGTCGGCCGAGCGGCCCTGTTGAACCAGAACGACACCGATCAGGAACAACGACACGATAATGTGGATCACGATCACGGCATAGAACAAAATCTGCATCTTGGAAACTGCTTTCAAATCCGGCCCGGTAGACCGGAGGAGAGAATCTTTGGTGCGGAAGGCGGGACTTGAACCCGCATGCCTGTTCGGCGCCACCCCCTCAAGATGGTGTGTCTGCCAATTTCACCACTTCCGCGCACAGCGAACCCTCTGAGTATAGCAAAAAGTGAAACCAGCCTCGCGGGGCGGCATGGGCCGGAGAGAAGCGAGGATGCGCCGCGGCGCCGGGGCGCCATTTCAGTTACCCCTCCCCCCTACCCCCCACCCCCTTTGGGGTTAAGTGGTTTGTTTGCAATCACTTATACTATTTAGTACTGGGTCTAAATTATTGATAATAAAGGGGTTAGATCCTAAAATCCCCAATAATAAGGACTTACGGCCCATTTTGGGGCGTTTTGCCCCGCTTTCGGTGCAGACCCAGGCAGGGGTGTCTGCGAGGGCGCTGCAAAAGCAAGGGCAAAAAGCAGGCGGCCCGGGGATGGCGACCGTGCCTCAGCCACCACTCCCGGGCCGCTCCGTCTCCGAAGAGGGAATCACCCCGTTTTGCTACCTAAAACCATTCTAGCGATTTGGCGGAAATAACCGGCAAGGTTGGGGAGAAAAATATTCTATTTGGGATGAGGGGGATGGGGGTTGGGTGCGGAGGGCGCAGGGGTTGACAGCGGCTGGCGGAGTCGGCGGGGCAGCGAGTTAGCGGGTTAGCAAGTTAGCGAGTTAGCGAGTCAGCGCGCGCTGGCGAACCAGCTTTTGCGTTGAGGGCGTGGTGAAATGCGGTGGATTGGTGGTGGAATGCATGCGCAATCGTTGTGGATTGCGTGCGATCTTGGGTGGAGCGGGCTGGGTCGGGGCTTTTCAAGCGCAATGGGCGAATTCTTCGGCACTGATCGGCACAGGAGTCATTGCCTCGAAGCCTCTTTCTGGAAAACGTTCTGACGATCCGAGCAGGCCGGAGGGGGCACTCCTTCTACAACCTCGGCGCGGCATTACGCGCGGGGTTCAGTTCTTGCTTCTTGGTTCTTCCAGGCGGAGGAAATGGACGTGGCCGCCGGCGTCCCCGGCAATGAATCGATTACCGATGAACGCACAACAATAAACTGCGCCGTCGCACGTAAATGTGGCCGTCACTTCGCCCGTCTCCACGTCCCACGCCTTCAGCGTTTGGTCGTAAGATGCGGAAACGGCGCGACGCCCGTCCCTGCTCAACGCCACGCTGAGGATCCGGTCTGTGTGGCCTTGAAGCGTGCGCAGTTCGCGCCCCGTCTCCACATCCCACACCTTCAGTGTCCGGTCAGCAGATGCGGATACGGCGCGCCTACCGTCCTCACTTATCGCCACGCCATGGACCCAACCTTTGTGACCCTGGAGAGTGCGGAGTTCCCGCCCCGTCTCCACATCCCACACCTTCAGCGTCTCGTCTTCAGATGCGGATACAGCGCGACGCCCGTCCCCGCTCAACGCCACGCCGAGGACCGAGCCTGTGTGGCCCTGGAGGGTGCGGAGTTCGCGCTCCGTCACCAAATCCCACACCTTCAGTGTCTGGTCCTGTGATACGGAGACGGCGCGCCGGCCGTCCTCACTCAACGCCACGCCCGTGACCGAGCGATTGTGGCCCCGTAGAGTGCGGGGTTCTTGCCCCGTCCCCACACTCCAAACCTTCAGTGTCTCGTCCGAAGATGCCGAAACCGCGCGCCGCCCGTCCTTGCGCAGCGCCACGCCAGTAACCGAGCGATTGTGGCCCCGTAGAGCGCCAAGTTCGCGCCCCGTCCCCGCATCCCACAGCTTCAGCGTCAGGTCATCCGATGCGGATATGGCGCGCTGTCCGTCCCCACTCAACGCCACGCAAGTGACCGAGTTTGTGTGGACCCGGAGGGCGCCGAGTTCGCGCCCCATCTCCGCATCCCACACCTTTAGCGTGTGGTCCTCAGATGCGGATATGGCGCACCGCCCGTCCCCGCTCAACGCCACGCCAATGACCGAGCGATTGTGGCCCTGCAGCGTGCGGAGTTCGCGGCTCGTTTCCACATCCCACACCTTCAAAGTCCGGTCATCCGATGCGGATATGGCGCGCCGCCCGTCCTCACTCAACGCCACGCCTCGAACTGTGCCTATATGGCCTTCGAGAGTGCGGAGTTCTCGGCCCGTCTCCACATCCCACACTTTCAGCGTCCGGTCATAAGATGCGGATACGGCGCGCCGCCCGTCCCCACTCAGCGCCACACCTCGAACCGAGCCCGCATGGCCTTCGAGAGTGCGGAGTTCCCGCCCCGTCTCCACATCCCATACCTTCAAC
>JASHTU010000057.1 GCA_030040395.1 Acidobacteriaceae bacterium | reverse complement strand
CTGAACGAAAGGGACCTTCCGCTGCTCAAAATGATGCAGATGCAGGCGGCGTGGCTGGGACTGACCACCCCGGAAACAGCGCCTCCCGACGAAACCCTGGCCGAAGGGCAACTCGTCGGGCTGGCGCGATTCCCGGCCCAAGTGCTGCACACGCCCGGCCACACGCAGGGCTCGATCTGTCTCCACTTCGCGCCGCTCAAACTGCTCGTGGCCGGCGACACGCTTTTTGCCGGCAGCATCGGCCGCACCGACCTGCCCGGTGGCGACTTCGACCAGATTATCGACTCGATCCACTCCCGCCTGCTTGAGCTTTCCGACAACACCAAAGTGCTCCCGGGCCACGGCCCCACGACCACCATCGGCGAAGAGCGCGCGCACAATCCCTTTCTGCAAACTCCGCGGCGCTGAATTTTATACTTAAATCTTGTTTATTTATAGATTCTTACAGAATTTAGCTCGCCTTTTGCTTAAGACTTTATCTGTGTAATGTTACCTTGCTGATGGGTGGCCAAGTATTCAACCATTCTGGTTACTCCGTCCCGGAATTCCTCGTGCACCGCCAAGAGGCTCACCACCAGCCAGCCTGACTCCGGCATCCCGAAGAAGTGGCCCGGATGAACCCAGACGCCATGCTCCAGGAGCTCCAGTACCGTCTGGTCGCCGGGCGCGAGGGCGGGAATCCGTAACACCGCGTACCATCCGCCTTCGACCGCCAAGCGCTGGACCGCGGCCGCACGGGCGATTTGCCGGTCCAGTTCCGCCAGATTCTCCGTTACCCGTCTGCGAATCTGCCCTTGGATCGCCGCGCGGCCCTCGAGCCACGCAGGCAGCGCGCACTGCACCGGCGCGTTCATGGAGAGGAACGTATCGGCAATCACTTCCAGCCGTTCCAGCGCCTGCTCCTTTTCCGGCCCCGTCGCCACAATCCACGCCGCCTTCATTTGCGGCAGCCCGGCGATCTTGCTCAACCCGCTGACCACATAGACCGGCACACCCTCGACGCCGTGGGCGAAGCTCCATGCTGAGCCGGCGATTCCGTAATCGAGAAAGACTTCGTCGACGATCAGGGAAAGGTCAAATGCGCGGCAGAGGCGGGCCAGCTCCGCGATCTCCCACGCCTTGGTGAAGTGACCGGTCGGGTTGTTGGGATGCACCACCACGATCGCCCGCGTCTCTGCCGTGATCGCCCTCCGTAACCCCTCGACGTCGATCTGCCAGGCCGCGTCATAGACCAGCGGGACGGCTCCCAGCCGCACATCGTCGAGACCGGCGAGGAAGTCGAAAAGGGGATAGCCAGGCTGGGGCGCGAGAATCTCCGCGCCGGGATCGCAGAGCAGCCGAAAAAGAAAGCTGTACGCCTCGCTAGTGCTGGTGGTGAGCACGATCTGCGCCGGATCGATCACAGCTTCATGGCTCGCATAGTAGGCGCAAACGGCGACGCGGGCCCGCAAGCTGCCGTTGGGCTGGGGATCGTAATCGAGCGCCTGCGGATCGGCCAGCGGCGCAAGCAGTTCGCCGGAGTAGGTGAACCCGCAGCGCGTGGGGTTGGAAGCCGTCAAGTCGGCAATGGGCAAGCCGGCCTGTTTGCGCAGCCGGCAGGCCCGAGCCAGCTCGCTCTCCTCGGTATTCCAGCTGGTCCGCGACGAAAACCGCATCGATCTCTTATTCAACATCCCGGCCCAACCCGCCTGTTCAACTTGTGGTGGATCATTTTCACGAAACTATCTCCGGAAGGCCACGGCGTTCCGATTCAATTTTTCCGGCATGCGCCCGGTCCGTACCGTACCCATCCCACCCCCTACCCCCTACCCCTTTGGGGGTTAAGTGGTTTGTTTGCAATCAATTATACTATTTAGTACTGGGTCTAAATTCTTGATAATAAAGGAGTTAGATCCTAAACTCTTCAATAATAAGGACTTACGGGCCATTTTGGGGCGTTTTGCCCCGCTTTCGGCGCCACCCCAGGCAGAGGGTGGCTGCGAAGGGGCCGCAAAGCAGGGGCAAAAAAGCAGGCGGCCCCGGGGATGGCGGCCATGCCGGGTACTACAGTTGCGGTTAGTATCCTGAGCCGGAAAAAGCCAAAAAGCCCGAGCCTGAAGGCCCGTCCATCCGCGCTTTTTCCGAGGGCTGAAGCCCTCGGCTCCCTCCGGGTTCGCCGATTTACAACTGTAGTCTGGCCACCTTCCTGAGCTGCCCCACCTCCGAAGACGAAGCGCTCAGTTTTGCTACCTAAGATCATTTTAGCGATTTGGCGGAAATAACCGGCACGGTTGGGAAGAAAAATGATCTGTTTGGAATGAAGGGGATGGGCTTGGGTGAGGGGCGTGGGGGGTTGACAAGCCAGTTGGCGGGAGTTGGTCAGATTTGAGATCGCATCCGGCAGTTGCGCCAAGATCTACCCAGATTCTTGGGCTTCAAATCATGCACCGAATGACTTGAGCAGATTTCCGAGCCGCTCTTAACAGGTTAAAAGCGGCTCGCAGACAAGGGGATTTCGAGGCCAATGTCTTTGGCCAGGAGCTAAAAGCTGAAAGCTGCTTTTACAGGGCGGTCTCGCCGCGCTCGTCGTTGCGGATGCGGATGGCTTCGTCGACGCGGCTGATGAAGATCTTGCCGTCGCCGATGCGGCCCGTGCGCGCCGCGCCCACAATCGCCTGAATGGCTTTTTCTTTCAATTCGTCGTGGATCACCATCTCGATTTT
>JASHTU010000621.1 GCA_030040395.1 Acidobacteriaceae bacterium | reverse complement strand
AACCCCGTCGTCCGGGTAGACTTCGGCGAAGTGATTCAGGCCGCCGTGAATGGCGCGCATGTGAATCTGGTGGATGCGGCCGCGATCGGCCAGCCACTGCACCAGCGGTGGAATTTGTTTGTTCGCGTCTGTCGAGCCTTCCGCAAGCACGCCCACATCCATCTGAAAGCCGTTGTGCGGATCGTCAACGATCATGGCGTAGCGCTTGTAGGCGTCGAAGATTGAAGGCGAGTCGAAGTTATCCACGCCTTCGTATCCCCACGGCAATCCTGGTGGGTCATACGGATGATTCGCCATGTTGACGTCGTACTCGCGGCAAACGGGAATTACGCGGTGAAGGAAAGTATCGATGCGCTCCCAATATTCGTCATAACTCAGGCGCCCGAAGGGGCCCGCGGGAAGGCTCTTCCAATCGGCTTCGAGCGTGAACGTGGTGTAGACGGAGCCGCCGCGCCCCGGCTCCGTCCCATTGCGGCGGATGGGAATCGCCGTCCAATGCTGGCTGATCAGTCCCACGCCCACGGCGCGGGCTTTGCGAATGTTCTCGCAGACCTGATCCAGTTTGCGTTCACGCTCCGGGCCGGGCTCCATGACAATGTAACCGGAATCCATGCGGAAACCTTCGATCGTCATGCCCAGGCTGTCGCATACATCGCGCATGCGTTTCAAAGCATCAAGATCGAAAGCCCCCGCTTGCGGGCCTTCAGGAGCGATAAAGTCTCCCCAACCGCTTTTTGCCGCCGCCCTCGGAGGGCCGCTGCGGGCGGCAATCAACACCGGGTCAGGATTGATGTGCGCAACGCCGCAGCGCAAGTTATAGTCGATGTTCTCTTTGGAGATAAACTCCTCACCTTCGACAACGTGATAGTCGCCGCTCACGTGCATCCTGGTGTTCTTGCGGTGGGGGCGCTCCGCTCCTCGCGGTTGTCGAGCCTCTTGGCCAGAAACGCGCGAGTCTGGCAGGCTCGCGCCTGCGGCCGCCCCTAAAAGCGCCTTTCCAAAATCCCTTCTTCTCATTGTTTCTCCTGAGGCTAAGGCGAAAATAGAGAACTTGCGTCCCGCCGGGTTCCCTCCGGGATTGAATGCGTGGCTCCGAGACGCACCCTCGCTGGTTTCGCTCTAGCGCGGCGCTCTCAAGTGTCATGGAAACGGAAGGCCTCGAAGCTACGGAGCCGGGTTGCTCGGCGGCGCGCACCCGGCTGAGTGAAGGCGGCGTCCGAAGCTCTCCAGGAAATCGACCGCGGCAGCCATGGCGCGCAGACTGTCTTTGGTCATGAGCCGTCGCAGCAGACCAAACACCGTCACCGGTTTCTCTCGCGGCGCGGTGGCCATGGCAATTCCTTCCGGGATGGACTCGAAGATGGCCTGGAAGCAGCCGGGCTCGATATTGCTCAGGATGCGCCGCCAGAAAAGCAGATTGCGAATCGCCCGCAGCGCCTCAGGAGTGCTGGCGTCGGCAGCCAGCGTTCCAAGAATGTCGTCCCGGGCGCTCACCACGCCCCGCGCCATTTCGAGCAACCCCAGATTGTGCATATCCTGGAGCAGTTCGTATGCGGCCAAAATAGCTTCAGCATGCTCCTCCGGAGCATATTCCAGCCGCGTGCGCAGTTCCTCTCGCGCGTTGCGAGGGGCGACTTCCAAGGGAATCGGTTGCGCCATGGTTGTGCTCTATTCCTTTTCCGTCTGTTGAATCTGAACTAATCCGTTGCCCGGCATCCGGTAATCGCTCCGCTTCCATTTGCGTTCGACTTCCACGCCCTGCTGCGGAGTAGGGTGGCCAAAGCGGAAATTGGCGCGCGGCAATGGGCTCTCGCCCGGCTCCAGCACTTTGAGGCGGACGCTCGTTTCCTTGTAGGCAGGCGTGTGCGTCGGCGGATCGGTGTGGCTACCGGTAAGGCGATTCACTGGGCTATCTACAGAGTTCATGGGCATGTACAGCTCGTTGCCGCTTACCCGGTCAGTGACCAGCGCCCGTACGCGCACCTGGCCGTATCGCGAGATGAGCTGCACCCACGATCCATTCTGAAGCCCGCGCTGCTCGGCGAGTTCGGGCGACACTTCCACAAAGACGTCGGGAGTTTTTTGCCGGATTCCCTCGGTGCGGTAGGTGAGGTTTCCTTCGTGGAAATGTTCCAGGAGGCGGCCGTTGTTCAAATGCAGGTCGTACTCGGCGTCGGGCTCCTCCACCGGACCCGTCCAGGAAACGGGATGCAATCGCGCCTTGCCGTCGGGGAAAGCGAACTTCTGCGTGTAGAGCAGCGGCTGGCCGGTTCCGTCCGCGGCTACCGGCCACTGCAGGGAGTTATAACCTTCGAGCCGCTGGTAACTCACCCCGGCGAAGATGGGAGTCAGCGCGGCTATCTCATCCATCACTTCGGATGGGTGTTCGTACTTCCAGTCCGCGCCCAGCGCGTTGGCCACGTCGCGAATGATGACCCAGTCCGGCCGGCAGCCCTCGAGCGGCTCAAACACTTGATACAGCCGCTGGATGCGCCGCTCCGTGCTGGTGAAAGTGCCGTCCTTCTCCAGGCTGGGCGCGCCAGGCAAAACCACGTCCGCGAAGCGGCAGGTGTTCGAGAAAAAGATGTCCTGAACGACAAGGAAATCGAGTTTGGAAAACGCGCTATCCACGTAATTGGCGTTGGAGTCGACGATGCTCATTTCCTCGCCGATCACATACATGGCCTTGAGCTTGCCCTGGTGAATGGCCTCGACCATCATGTGATTGTCGAGTCCTTTGGCGGAGGGCAGTTTAACCTTCCAGGCGGCTTCGTGGCGCGCCCGCGCCTCGGGATCGTCCACGGATTGATAACCGGCGAAGTTATTGGGCATGGAGCCGTGGTCGCTCGCCCCTTGCACGTTGTTGTGTCCGCGCAGGGGATAGGCGCCTGTTCCCGGCCGCATGTAATTGCCGGTGATCAACAGAAGGTTGGATATGGCGGTCGAAGCATCGGAGCCCTGGCTGTGCTGCGTGACGCCCATGGCCCACAAAATGCACATGCGCTTGGCCTCGGCGATCATGTTGGCGACGGTGGTAAGGGTCTCCACCGGGAGCCCCGTAATATCGGCGGCCGCTTGCATCGTAAAAGGCTCCAGGCTCCGCCGAAATTCATCCAACCCATGCACCCACTGGTCAAGGAAATCCCGGTTGGCGAGATGGTTGTCGAGCAGATAGCGGCTGACCGCATTCAGCCATACCAGATC
>JASHTU010000620.1 GCA_030040395.1 Acidobacteriaceae bacterium | reverse complement strand
TCGCTTCAAGGGCAAGGCTTCGTCCGCCGGGTGGTCAACACCGGAACCTATGTGACCAAGTTTTCCAATGAGGAAATTCGACAGCTTTACTCTCTCCGCGTGGAGCTGGAGGTGATTGCATACCAATGGGCGCGGGCCCGCGTGACCCACGCCGATTTGCAGGATTTGCGCCGGCAGGTGGGAATTGTCGTCCAAGCCGGCGAAGCCGGCAACCGGCGCGAATTCCTGGAGCGCGATTACGCGTTTCATCGGCGGTGTTGGGCCCTCTCCGGAAACAGCTATCTCGCCGACGCTCTGGACCGGTTGATGGCTCCGCTCTTTGCCTTTGTGGTTCTCGCCAGCGAAACACCTCTCACTGCGTCCATGGGCCGCGAGCACTACGAACTGATCAACGCCCTGCAGGATCTCCAAGAGCCAGAATTCACCAGGGTGGTGCGCAAAACGCTTTCGGGATTCGCGGGGCGCTGGCTCACGGTCTTCCAGGTAGAGCCCGCCGCGGAGGCGGTATCCAATCCCGCCAGCGAGACTTGAAAATAGATTGCGGGGCAAAGGCAGCGGCGGGTTGGAGTCATTTTCTTCTTTGTGATAGCTTACTTTTGCGCGCTGATCGGTGCACGCTCAAGCCCTCGCAAGACCCTCAAGCCCTGGCGCAAAAACCGGATAGAAATGGGGGCTCCCTGAGACAGGCGGCTGGGAATTGAAGACTGAATTCGATCGGGAATCGCCGCCCGTCAGCGGAACGGGGCCGGCGGGCGGATCGCCTTCTCATATCCGATATCGGGTGCTCGCCCTCACCGTGCTGGCCTACATGATCACGTATATGGACCGCGTGGTCATCTCCGTGGCCGTTCCCTCCATTCAAAAGGAATTCGGCTTTTCCATTGTCACCATGGGCTGGATTCTGAGCTCGTTCCAGTGGGGATATGCGCTCTTCCAGATTCCCAGCGGATGGCTGGGCGACCGCATCGGTCCACGCCGCGCCCTCACCTTCATCGTCACATTGTGGTCGCTGTTCACTTCCTCAGTTACCCTGGCCTGGAACGCCATCTCCATGGCCGTGATCCAATTCCTTTTCGGCATGGGTGAGTCAGGAGCCTTCCCCATTGCCACCAGCTCGCTTTCCTGCTGGATGCTGCCTGCCGAACGCGGCTTTGCGCAGGGACTGACGCATGCAGGATCGCGGCTGGGGGGCGCGCTCACGCCGGCATTGGCGGTGCTCGTCATCGCCCGCTACGGTTGGCGCGCCGGTTTTCTCTGCTGCGCTTCGCTGGGCCTGATATGGGCAGGCGTCTGGTTCTGGTACTACCGCAACACGCCTGCCGAACACCGCAGCGTCAATGCCGACGAACGCAACCTGATCCAGTCGGAGCTGGAAAAATGCGGCCGCCGCAAATCGACCTCCGTACCCTGGCGGCAGATTCTCCACTCCCGGCAGATGTGGATTCTGTCGGCCATGTACTTTTGTTACGCCTATGTTCTCGCTGTTTACCTGTACTGGTTTCCCAAATACCTCAACGCCCGCCGCGGCTTTGACCTCAAACAGATGGGCATTTATTCCAGCATTCTGCTGCTTTCCGGAACCTGCGGCGATGTTTTGGGCGGAAGCTTGTCGGACTTCCTGGCCAAGCGCACGGGCGATCTGAAAATCGCGCGGCGGATCATGGGCACGGGCGGCTTTCTGGTCTCGGCGGTTTGCCTGGTGGTTGCCGCCCTGGCGCGCAATCCCTATCTCAGCGTGTCCTTTTCCTGCGCATCCATCTTCGGGTTGGAGCTCACGGTCGGCGTCTCATGGGCCATCACTCTCGACATCGGCGAGAACTTTGCTGGATCGGTCTCCTCGGTGATGAACACCTGCGGCAACATCGGCGGCGCCATTGCTTCAGCGCTCTCGGCCTACCTGGTGATGCTGAGCGGCTGGAATGCGCCTTTCCTGGTCATGGCGGGGTTGTCGGTGCTTGGCGCCGTCCTCTATCTGCGCATCAACGCTTCGCGGCGCATCGGGGCCCCGGCGTAGAGGACTGGGAATCTGCCGGGCTCGCCGGCTTGCGCTTCGGTCGTGGTTTTGCGCCATCGCCGCCGAAAACAGGCCTTCCCAGCCTCAAAAGACCGCCTGTAACAGGCTGAATTGAGACCGGTTGCCTGCCGCGTAAAGAAACCGTCAAATTTTGCTTGACACCGCAATCGCGAGTAGTTTATCTGTTTCGACGGACGATGATAGATCAACTTTCATGGATAAGTTCCGATTTGGACGGACGTAATTCAATCTGGGACTGCAAGCGACCAAAGGGAGATATCCCGAATGATTTCATCGGGTTATCCAGTCACTAAGGGGCAGGGGATTGGAACGGTGTTCAGGGCTAATTTTTGGTGATTTTGGCGCTTCGTTTCGCAAGACAATGATAGATCAACTGTCAACGACACGAATTCTTACCCTCATACCTCCCCTGAAGCGCTCAACGACCCGAGGTTTGCGAAGGCAGGTTCACGATGGACGCGGATTACGCGATTGAAGGAGAAGACCAGTGAAGCTTTTCTGGAGAGCATTGGTTGGAGTACTCGTCGCATTCCCCGGACTTGCAATTT
>JASHTU010000619.1 GCA_030040395.1 Acidobacteriaceae bacterium | reverse complement strand
GACTAAGGGAACGAGGGACTAAGAGAACCAGGAAATGGCGCCGCGCGAGCTGGGCGACTTATGTTTTTCGTGCGCTTTCGCGGACGGGGCGGAGAATGACGCGCTTGTCTTACGATGGAGGGTTACGGAGATTGATTTGCTCATGGGGCAAGCTGCGCGTGTCGCCATCGATTTGGGCGCGGAAAGCTGCCGCGTCTCCCTGCTGCGCTGGACCAACGATGAGCCCTCAGTCGAACTGATCCATCGCATTCCCAATGGCCCCGTGCATCGCGGCTCCACGCTGCGCTGGCCGCTGGACGCGATTCTCGCCGGCCTCGAAGACGGCCTGCGCAAAGCCGCTCAAACCGCTCCCGAGGGCATCGCGTCGATTGGCGTCGACTCATGGTCCGTGGACTATGTGCGCCTGGCTGCGGACGGCAGCCCTCTATGCGAGCCTTTCTGCTACCGCGACGAGCGCACCGTGGCCAGCAAAGAAGCCGCAGATACGTTAATCCCTCCGCTCGAGCTGTATCAACGCACGGGCGCGCTGCCGTTGCGCATCAACACCGTCTACCAGTTGCTGGCCGATCCCGGCGCGGGCGTCGATGCGCACGCGTCGTGGGCCATGTTTCCCGAGTATGTTCTTTACTGGCTAAGCGGGCGCCGCGTCGCCGAGTACACCAACGCCACGCACACGGGGCTGGTGAATCTAAAAACCCGGGCGTGGGACGCCGAACTTTTCCGTCTTCTCGGCCTCGACGCCGAAGCGGCTCCGCCCCTGGTCCCTGCAGGAACCGTGCTGGGGCCGATGCGCGGTTCGCTGCAGCGCTCCCTGGGAGGCGCCTTCCACGAGACTCAAATCATTGCGCCCGCGTGCCACGATACGGCGAGCGCCATCGCCGGCATCCCCGAGCCGCTGGATGCGACGGCCTATCTCTCCTCAGGCACGTGGTCGCTGGTGGGCACGCCGGTCACGGCGCCGGTCACGACGCGCGAGGCGCTGGACGCCCGCTACACCAACCTGGGCGCGGCCACCGGCGATCTCTGTTTCCATACGTTGGTGAACGGCATGTGGCTCATCAAGCAGTGCATGGAGGCGTGGGCGGCGCAGGGACGCTCCTGGACGATCGAGAGTCTCGTCGAAAGGGCTGCAGACTGCAAGGCCGCCGCGGTAATTGACGTCGACGCGGAGCCGCTGATGCTCGACTCCGACATGCCGGCGCGCATCAACGCCGAACTGGCGCGGCTCGGCTGCGAGCCGATCCCCGATGCAGCCGACAACGAGCCCGTCTTTGCCCGCACCATCTTCGAGAGCCTAGCCGCGCGTTACGGCTCTGCCCTAGCGAGCCTGGAGCGCATGCTGGGCCGCAAATTGGAGCGCATTCACATGCTGGGCGGCGGCAACCGCAACAAGCTGCTGGTGGAGCTGACGTCGCAGCGCTCCGGGCTGCCGGTGGAAGTAGGGGAGACCGAGAGCTCCACCATCGGCAGCTTCGCGGTGCAACTGGCTGCGGGCGGCGGCGCGAGCCCGGTGACGGCCGGGAATGTGCGCCAGTGGGCCGCGCGCCTTTGCCGGCGCGAGAAGCTTGCGTAACCGATTCCCCGCGGCTCTCATATTCGGCGGAGGCCCCGGCCCATCCCTTGCCTTGCCTGCGGCATCCAAGTCGCCATGTGCGGGCGGCGCATCTATAGCCCGAACATGGAGGGTGTTGAATCATGGCTACGGGTAAAAAATGCGAGAATTCGCCTTGCGACTGCGTTCCTGCCGACGGTTCGAAATATTGCAGCGCCTACTGCGAGGGCGCGGGCGAGCGCACCGAAGTAGTTTGCCGCTGCGGCCATCCCGGCTGCAAAGGCGACATCACCACAGCCTGAAGGCGGGTCGGGGTGCGGAGCGACCGAGTGCGCCGGGACTTTGGCATGGCAGTCCATGGGGTTAGGCTGTGTACTTTTCAGTTACCCCACCCCCCTACCCCCTACCTCTTTTGAGGTTAAGTGGTTTGTTTACAAACACTTATACTATTTAGTACTGGGTCTAAATCCTTGATAATAAAGAAGTTAGATCTTAAAATCTTCAATAATAAGGACTTGCGGACCATTTTCGGGCGTTTTGCCCTGTTTTAGGTGCAGTCTTAGGCAGAGCCTAGCTGCGAAGGGGCCGCGAAGCAGGGGGCAAAAAGCAGGCGGCCCGGGGATGGCGGTCATGCCTCGCCACACTCCCGAGCCGTCTCCCGAGAAGAATCACTCAGTTTTGATCCCTAAAACCATTCTAGCGATTTGGCGGAAATAACCGGCAAGGTTGGGAAGAAAAATCCTCCGTCTGGAATGAGGAGGATGGGGTTGGGTGTGGGGGGCGGAGGGTTGACAGCCTCGGCCGGCCAGATCGGTCAGCTTGCCCAATCGTTTTCAGAAGTGCAAGACGGATGGGAAATTCTCCAAGCCTCTTTCCCGTTTCTCCGATGGCCTTGATGAGCGCCATTCCATCTGGCACCGTGACCGCGTAGATTGGTGGATTCCCAGGTCCCAAAATCGGGATCTCCACCCCAGCGAGCCAACCGCAGGCGGGTTCCCGCCGCTCGCCGGCGACCCCTGGAGACATGGGGCGTCCGCTCCTCGAACGCGCGCCAAGTTCAATAGGTTGTACGCCCTGAATATCCCGCCCAGATTTTTGTGTTAATTCTGTGCTGTATCGTTTGCGGCAATTCTGTTTACCGTAAAGTAACTGTCGAGTAGCCGACCATGCGCCCGGAACGGCTCCGAAATGCCAACGTCTGATCGAATTCATCTACCATCATCCCCGGTCCCCAAAAGCGAGGGACCGGGGCACCCTCAGTCGAATAGTCATCCCCTCAGATCGGGGGCACCCGCCGGCCTGGCAAAAGCCTCAAACCATGGTTGGCGGTGCCTCACTCAAGCTCCGCTTGGGCGGGGTAGACGGGCCACCGGCCGTATCACCGGCTATGTGGACATTGGGTTTTTTGAGGATCGCGGAATGCGCTCAAAACATCTGAAAAACATCTGCAGATCCCTTCCTCGCTGCGCTCAGGGTCGGGGATGACAACGCAGTTTTGAGTCCGGGTGTTTTTCAACGACAAAGACAGCAAGTTAGCGCCGCCGCGCGGCGCCGCGAGTTAGCGAGTTCGCGGGACCGGCTCCATCTTCAGCTTCGCTTGCATGCCTGGTTGTGAGGCGAAGCCTCATGACCGACTGTTTTCGGAGGCGCCTGCGGGACGCTCGGCTCGGTTGAGAGTGGATGACTTCGCATGTGGATATTGAGCTCCTGGGGGATTGAGGGATGCGTTCAAAGCAACCGCGGATGCTTCGCTACGCTCAGGGTGACAGCGCATTTTGGGCAGTTGTTTGCGTATCCCCGGCAATGTGGACAGAGCGCGTTTACGCGTGCGTAGAGGCTAAAAACAAGTGCAGATCCTTCCCCTTCGCGTCCCTCAGGGCCGAGATGATCATTCCAGATCTTGTGAGATCTCGAACGAAGGTTTGATCGCGGCGTCGCCCCGAACTTGAGATGTAAAACCAAGGTCGCGGCGATCGGTTCGGACGATACTCAATGATTGGCAGATGTGCCGATAGGCCATGGCGGCAGGTTGAAACGCGATATCACGCCTCCCCCGGCGCGCTTGACAAGCAAATTGGAGGCGGAATACGCTTAGTGCGACCCGAAAGAAAGAGAAGCAAAAAGGAAGTAAAGACTACGTTGTTCCATCTACCTTCAGACTCTTGAGGATTCGGAGTTGCGACGTCGCCGGGTTCGAGCCACCATCGACCAACCGAGGGCTGTGTTCCGCGCCTGGTTCCGATCGCTCCTCGAGCAACGCGTCAGGAAACAGAAAATCTTCCAGGGGGTTCCGGTAAAATGCGAAGTGTTTCGAAAGCCCTGGCATGTGTGCTTCTGCCATTTGTCGGCACTGGATTGGGGTTCGCGCAGGCCCGTAGCGGCGAGCAAACGCCTCGCGTCCTGACTCCGCAGCTCGTCGCTCAATTACCCGCTCCGGTTCCCTGCGACGCAAAGAAGGGCAGTTGCTGGAAGCCAACCGTGGGAACGGAGTGGCTGTGGCAGTTGAGCTGCGATACGGCAAAGACCTGCACCAACCTTGAGGTTCACG
>JASHTU010000618.1 GCA_030040395.1 Acidobacteriaceae bacterium | reverse complement strand
ATCGGGATCAGCACCGACTGGCTCTTTCCCGCCGCCGAAGTGCGCCGTTTCGCCGAGACCATCCGCGCCGCCGGCGCCCCGGTGGATTACCGCGAGATGACGAGCGACCACGGGCACGACGCCTTCCTGGCCGAACAGGCGGAATTGGTGCGCCTGCTGCAATGAATCCGCGGCGAGGGCGCGGCGGGATGCGGAGGCGATGCTGGCAGGCGGCATGAAGCCCCTTTGCCGGAGGGTTTTGACCGCCCGCTGGCGTTGGCCCAAGGAAGAACCGTCTCGACGCCTTTGGCGGACGGCCGATGCCCGTGGATTCCTCTGTTTGATCTCGTTTCGCTTGTCAGAGGCGCGGGGGCTTTTTATAATCCTTCCATCGCTGCGTTGGCGATCGTGGTATCTTAAGTTCCGTCACCCCGGCACTCAGCCCGCTATTCGGATCGGTTGCCGATTTCGTCAGCGAGTGAGTATGATTGACCTCTATATCGGCGATTCCCAGGAGCACAAAATGAAGAAGTTAGTCCTTGCATTTGCGATGGCATTGGCGAGTGCGACCCTCGTCTCCGCGCCTGCGTTGAGCGCGCAGGATTCCAGCGGCCAGATCACCATCTCGAACCCCGCAGAGTTCAATGCTTATCAAAATGCCATTACCCAAACCGATCCCAAGGCCAAGGCCGCGGCCCTTGAGGATTTTCTGAAGACCTATCCTCAAAGTGTGGTCAAGCAGGCCGTGCTCGATCAGTTGATCGACACCTACCAGCAGTTGAACGACCCGGACCAGGCGCTGAGCGCCGCAACCCGGCTGCTGCAGTTGGACCCCACCAACCCCAAGGCCGTGTTTATCTCGGTTTTCATCAAGAAAAACGAGTGTGAGAAGAACATCGACGCCACCGGGAGCAGCAAGGATCCGCAGACCTGCGATGACGCGGCGGCGCTGGCGCAGAAGGGTCTCACCGCATCCAAGCCGGCCGGGTCCTCCGACGACGACTGGAAGAAGATGACCGACGCCACTTATCCCATTTATGACTCCGCCATCGCGCTCGATGACGCGGTTTCGAAGAAGGACTATGCGGCCGCCATCGATGAGTACAAGAAGGAGCTGATGCTCTATCCCCCCGCCCAGACCCAGAGCGGCAACGGACTGGTGGACACCTTGAATCTGGCCGAGGCTTACGCCAAGCCGGGGCCATCGCGCAATGAGGTGGATGCATGCTGGTTCTATGCGCGCGCCTGGAACTTCGCACCCCCTGCCTATAAAGCCCAGATCGAGCCCAAGCTGGAATATTGGTACAAGCGGTATCACGGCAATCTCGACGACCTGCAGGCGGTCAAAACCGCCGCGGCGGGCACGGTTTTTCCGCCTTCGACGTTTAGCATTAGTCCGGCGCCCACGCCTCCCGAGATCGTGCACAACGTTCTTGCCTCCACTCCGGACCTCACCAAGCTGAATCTTGAAGACAAAGAGTTCATTCTGGCTAACGGGACCAAGGACGATGCGCAAAAACTCTGGTCGGTGCTGCAGAATCAGATGACGCCGGTTCCGGGCGTCGTGATCGACGATCCCGCAGATGTTTTGAAGGTTTCCGTCACCAGCACGAGGGAAGTCAAGCCCAAGGACTTTATCGTTCATCTCACCACGCCGGCGGCTTGCAGCGCGGTTCCCCCGCCGCCCACCGAGCTTCACGTCAAGGATGCGCAGAGCTACATTCTTTCGAATGGGGTGAAAGCCGACACTGACGCGATGGGCGATCTGCTCACCGAAACCACGAGCGTCCGGAGGATCGCGATCGATCCCGGCGTCTCGGTGATCAAAATGGCGGTGGCGCAGGACGCGAAAGACTCCAAAACACCCGATTTCATCGTGAACATGAAGGCGCCGGTTGCATGCAAGGACGCTCCGCAAGTGGGTTTCGAGTTCAAGCTGCAGCCCGCCGACGAGCTTGACGCCACCTACAGCAGTTACACGCCGCTAGCGGCCACCAGCACGCGGTTGGCAACGGCGCAGATCGTTCTCAGCGACGGATTTATCCAGGCGCAGAAGAAGGCGGCTCCGGTGCATCGCCGGCCCGAAGTCCGACGCCGCACGGGCGAATAAACCAGCCATCGAATCGCCGAGCCGGGTCGCTCCAGGCTCAAGACCGTATTTAGTTCCTGGAATCATCGAGGGCAGCCCGCAGTGGGCTGCCCTTTCTGTCATGGAGGCAACCACCCCAAAATGGCGCGCTCCACGCGGTGGTAGTCTATCGGCAGCATGGCACGACTAGGATCCTTCCCCACCGCAATCGCCCTTGCCGCCCTTGGTGTCTTTTCCGTCTCCGGCGCAGCCCAGGCTGCCGATCAGACGCAGCCCGCTCAGTCGAAGCCCCAAGTTCCGCCAAAGATGAAGGTCGTCTCCCCGAAGACACAGCCTGTGCCTTTTCCGTGGAACTCCCTGAATACAAAGATCAGCTCAACCATCGAAATTCGTTCGGCGGGCCAGATGTCGCAGAAAGACCGCGACCTTTTTACTGTCGCCGAACCCATGATCAGTGAACAGGCGGGATTTGCGGGCATGGAGTTCAACCAAGGAAGCTGGACGTACGAGCAAATTGCCTGCCCATCGCTTCCGGCTCACCTCTTTTTGCGCTTTTCGCGGAACGAAGGCGCCGGCGACGTGAGCGAGTTTTCGGCTTCAGTTCCGCGCAATGGCCATGGCCGCATACGCGTCATCCCCATTGAACGGCGGGGCTATTCGCTTTTTTCCCCCGCGCCGATTAACCCGATCACCATTTCGGCTTTCAACGCCATCCGGGCCGAAGCGCCTCCGGGCGAGGGGCCGAATTGGCTGGGAATCGGGTTGTGCTATGCAGCGCTGGCCGGGGCCGATCCCCGCGTCGGCAAGCCGGATAGCTCTTCTGATCCCGAGAATCTTGCCGCGCCGCCCTCTTTGAGAATTCTCAAGCAAGGGGCCCTGATTCGGTTTACCGACATTGAGGCCCGCCCGCGGCCCATGCAATGGACCCTGATCTTCGACGCCAAAGGGACGCTGCTCAAGGCCAGCCGAGCCTCGTCTGCTTCACCCATCGCAAGGAAGAGGCGTATCGCTTCGTCGGGTCCATAGAGCCGGGTGTGAATTTCCGCCGCTGGCACGAATGTTAATCATCCGCTTTAAGCGCCGGGGTCGCCGGCGCCGGCCCTTCGCCGCCGGTGCAGGAACGTCTGATGCCCGCAACAGGGAAGAGAATGCGAGATCTTCACGTTCCCATCGCCATTGAGCATGACGCCCAAAAACGAATCCAGAGAAACTTAAAGCCACGCGCCCCAAGTCCGGAGTCCCCGGCGATAGGTATTGGTCGCCGGGATGGAAGTCGACGCGATCGCAAGAAGCGGTGACCCGGCATTGAACCAGTTTGGATACAATATCTCTGCCTTCGCCGCAAAGCCTATAATTTTTCTGTTGTGGTCACTCATTTTTCACTTCGTTGGCGAGGCTGGCGGCGACTCGTCGCGGGCGCCGGGCTCGTGGCTGCTTCCGCTTTCTTCCCAGAAGTTTGCGTCTACGCCCAAGGGTCCCCCGGCGCCAACCTGCCGCTCTCGGCCGCCAACCACGGGCGCATCCTTCTGGTTTTGCCCTTTGACAATCGGAGCGGTCAGCCGAGCCTGGATTGGATTCGCGAGGCGGCAGCCGACCTGCTGAGCAGCCGTTTTGCCGCGGCCGGCTTCGAGCCCACCACCCGCGCCGATCGTATTTATGCTCTCGATCATCTGGGTTTGCCGGAAGGATTTCAGCCCTCCCGCGCGAGCTCGATTAAGCTTGCCCAAACGCTGGACGCCGATTCGATCGTCGTGGGCAGCTTCACCACCGAGGGGTCCGACATTGTGGCCAACGCCAGCCTAGTGGAGGTTCCCCGTTTGCGCATGACGGAAGCAATCTCCTCCCGCGGTCCCTTGGAAGCTATGATCAAGGTCTTCGACACGCTAGCTTGGAAGCTCACTGGCGAGCTCGACCCCTCCTTCAGCGTCGCCGAAGAAACCTTTGTCGCCGAAGGTAAAGGCATGCGCCTCGACGCCTTCGAACAGTACATCCGCGGCATTACCGAGCCCGACCAGGCCGAGCGTCTGCGCCACCTCAACCTGGCTGTCAAGCTCAGCCCCGATTTCAGTCCCGCATGGATGGCGCTGGGCCAGGAGGACTACAACAATCAGCAATATGAAGCCGCGGCCGCGGCCTTCGCCAAGGTGGAGCACAACGGCCCTGACGGTCTTCGCGCCGGGTTCTTTGGGGGGCTTTCTCTGCTGTTTTCGGGCGATTATCCGAACGCCGAGCAGGCGTTTGCCGATGTGGCGCGGGTCCTGCCCCTCGCTGAAGTCGTGAACGATGAAGGCGTGGCCATCAGCCGGCAGGGGCAAGACGGCACAGCACTGTTTGTCCAGGCCGCCGCAGACGACCCGCGGGACCCCGTCTACCACTTCAACCTTGCCGTAAGCCTCAAACGCCACGCCAAGACCGTTGCCGCGCTGAATGAACTGGAACAATGCCTCAAGCTGCGGCCGAATGATTCCGAGGCGCAGTCGCTTCTTGCGGCATGGAAGAGCCCCTCTCTGCAGCCTGCTTCCGACTCGGATGCCGGGGCAAACGCGGACCCGCTGGAACGGATCGTGCGCACCTTCGACGCCGCCGCCTTTCGACAGGCGGCGATGATGCTCGACGAGATGGATGCCGCCCGCCTGGCTAAACTCCCCTCACAGGACCAAGCGCAACGGCTCTCTGCTCAGGCCAGGACCTATCTGGACCGCGGCTTGCTGCTTGAAGCCGAGCGGTTGTATCAATCCGCGGTGGCCGCCGATCCGCATTTTGCAGAGGCTTATGCCGGCCTAGCCGAGGTTCGCCAGAGAAGCGGGGACGCCGCCGAAGCCCGTAAGGAGGCGCAAGCGGCTCTTGCATTAGGGCCGACTGCCGATGCATACATTGTTCTGGCGAAATTGGACCTGGCGACGAATCATTTGAATGAGGCAAACACCGAGGCCGGCGATGCGTTGAGACTCGATCCCGCCGACCCGACGGCTCAAACATTGGTCCGGCAGATTCAGGCCCAACTTGGTCAAAGCCAATAACACGGGGCCAAAGCCGGGACGGCAAGGCGGGCCCAAGTCCCTGTAAAGAGGTGAGACGTGGGACGGTTCGAAAGCAGAATTCGCAATGCCTTCCGGCTGACGGTGGGAGCTTTGCTCGCAGTCTTCGGTTTCACAGGTTTTCTTCACGTTTCCGCGCAGCAGCCCATCGTGGACAAATTCGTGCTCGACGACACCATTCAGCCCGTCAGTTCCGATGAGCTTGTCCGCGCCATCGCTCGCGCCAACTCCGACGGCGCCCGCGCCCTCCTCATTCAGATGGACACGCCAGGTGGCATGGTCGAGTCGATGCGCGCCATTGTGGCCGCCATCCTCGGCTCCCATGTCCCGGTCATCGTCTACGTCTCGCCTTCGGGCGCCCGCGCGGGCTCGGCCGGCTTCTTCATTTTGGAGTCCGCCGACGTAGCCGCCATGGCTCCCGGCACGGAAGCGGGCGCGGCCCACGTGGTCTTCGAGCTTGGCAAGCCCGACACCACGGAGATGCAGAAAGTCGAAAACGACGCCGAGGCTTTCTTGCGCTCCTATGTCACCCGGCGCGGCCGCAACGCTGAGGCCGCAGTGGCCGCGGTGGCTTCGTCGAAATCGTATACCGCCGAAGAGTCGCTCAATCAGCGCGTCATCGACGTCATCGCCAGCAGTGACGAGCAGCTTCTCTCGGAACTCAATGGTCGGGAGATTGTGCGCATTGACGGCGCGAAACAGACCCTGCAGCTGGCCGGAGCACGAATCGTTCTTCTGCGCTCCACCGTCCGCGACCAACTGCTCGGCTGGCTCGTCGATCCCAACATCGCCCTCCTCTTCCTTGTTGGCGGCGCGCTGCTCATCTACCTCGAATTCAACACTCCCGGCACTATTGTTCCGGGCGCGCTAGGCACGCTCATGGTGCTGCTCGCCATCTTTGCGCTGAACCTTCTTCCCATCCGCTACACCGCCGTTCTGCTTCTCGTTGGGGCGACGGTGCTGTTTGTGCTCGAAGCGAAATTTGGGGGGCACGGGGTGCTGGCGATCGCGGGCATCATCTGCCTTACCTTCGGCATGCTGACGCTGGTGGCGGCGCCGGTGCCGCAGATGGGCGTGAGCCCCTATGTCGCCATTTCGGTGAGCCTGGGCTTTGGAGCCATCACGCTCTTCCTGGTGCGCCTCGCCGTGCGCGCACGCAAGCGCAAGGCTGCCCTTGGGGCCGATGCGTTGGTCGGCTCTCGCGCCACCGCCATGGAGCCGCTCGCTCCCGAAGGCCACGTGCTGGTGGAGGGGGAAATCTGGCGCGCGGTCACCAGCCAGCCTGCTCCTGTGGGGGCTATTCTGCACGTGGTCGGCCACGACGGTATGCTCCTCCGCGTCGAGCCCGCGCCCACGCCTCGCCCGCTTGAATCGCCCGCCGTCGGCGAGGCCAGAGACACTGCATCCCGCTTGGCGTAGCGCCCATGGAGTACAATCCCTGCTGAGTGAGGGAAGTCTAATGTCCGTGAACGATCTGCCCATCCCAGCGCTGATTCTCATCGCGATCATCGTCCTCTATCTGCTCAACTCGATCAAGATCCTTCGGGAGTACGAACGCGCCGTCATCTTCCGCCTGGGCCGCGTGCTGGGTGAGCCCAAGGGCCCCGGCATCATCCTCGTGTTCCGGCCCATCGACCAGATGGTGCGCATCTCGCTGCGCCAGGAGGTGCTCGAAGTGCCGCCTCAAGACATCATTACCCGCGACAACGTCACCCTCAAGGTGAACGCGGTGGTGACGCTCTACGTCGTCAATCCCAACGACGCCGCGATCAAGGTGGCCAATTATGTCTACCAGACCTCGCAGTTCGCCCAGACCACGCTGCGCTCGGTGCTGGGTGAGGTCGAGCTCGACGAGATCTTGAGCCATCGCGACAAGCTCAACCTGCGCATTCAAAGCATCATCGACCAGCGCACGGAGCCGTTCGGGGTCAAGGTGGTTTCTGTCGAGGTCAAGCAGGTGGACCTGCCCGAGCAGATGCTGCGCGCCATCGCCAAGCAGGCTGAGGCGGAGCGTGAGAAGCGATCGAAGATCATTCACGCCGAGGGCGAGTTCAGCGCCGCCCAAAAGCTGGTGGACGCCGCTGCCTTGATGGCCACGCAGCCCATGACGTTGCAGCTGCGCTACCTGCAAACCCTCGCCGACATCGGCGTGGAGAAGAACACCACCATTGTCTTTCCGTTGCCGATCGAGATGATGTCGCTGTTCAACCGGCTGGCGGGTGTTCAGGGGCCGGCGCCGAGCCAGCCTTAATCCTGGTTGACGTGACCTCTGCCGCGCGTGGCGGTCGAAAGGGGAGGGGTTGCGCAGAGCGAGGGGCAAG
>JASHTU010000617.1 GCA_030040395.1 Acidobacteriaceae bacterium | reverse complement strand
GCATACCATCGCATAATTCGCCCGGAGGCGCATCGCCAAAGGCAAGGAGGATAGCCTGCATATTGTCGAATATCTCCGTCAGCCGGTTCAGAATTCACTTTCATAATTCCCTGTTGACTCGTTGCAAGCTTGAGTTATACTGGCTGCGATTTCCTGCTCGATCTTCTCCAAATCGTGTTCCTGAAGTTCGTCTTTCGGAGGCAATTCAGGAGCAAGATTCATCGTTTTTTCACCATTGGATCGAGTGAAATCTGAAGCCACCGCCGTGGCGCTCAGGCGACTTCAATCATCCGGGTCCTCAATGAGCGCGCCAAGTTGAAATGGCTGCCTTTTTCGACGATGTAACGGAGGGCGGCCGTTCAACACCATCCCCGGTGAGGTCGAAATGATCGGTTCGAGCCAGCCCCTCCAGGAGATAAAACTGTCTTTACAGAGATTTGCGGCGTCTAACTGCACGGTTCTGATCTCGGGTGAGACCGGAACCGGCAAGGAGTTGGCCGCGGAGTATGTTCACCGCAACAGCGCGCGGCGTGACCGGCCCTTCATCTGTATTAACTGCGCCGCGATTCCCGACAGCCTGTTTGAGAATGAGCTTTTCGGGCACAGCCGGGGAGCGTTCACGGGCGCCGACGCGACTTGCGACGGGTTATTGGCCGCGGCCAATGGCGGCACAGTATTTCTCGATGAAATCGGAGACATGAGCCTGACTGCCCAGGCCAAAATCCTCCACGTGCTGGAGAGGAAGGAGGTGTGCCGCATCGGCTCCACTCGCGCCACCAAGCTCGACCTTCGCTTCGTGGCCGCCACCAACCAGGATCTGGAGGCGATGACGGCTCAAGGCACGTTTCGAAAAGACCTCTTCTTTCGCCTCAGCGTGGCCCAGATCCATCTGCCTGCCTTGCGCGAGCGAAAGGAAGACTTGCCCTTATTGCTCAAGCACTACTGCCAGGAATTCAATCCCACGCCGGGATTGCGCTCTATCGAATTCTCCGATGAGTGCATGCGCGTTTTGCTGAAATACGACTGGCCGGGAAACATCCGCGAGTTGAAGAACCTGGCCGAATCGTTGTGCATCGCGGCCATCCCGAGCCCCATTGAGCCCCAACATCTGCCCGCGAGGTTCAGGGCCATCGCCCACGAATTGAAGAGCGCCGCAGCCGACCCGGAGCGGGAGTCGCTCATTTCGGCGCTGAGCTGGTCGGGAGGCAACAAAGCTGCGGCGGCCCGGCGGCTGAACTGCTCAAGGATGACGCTCTATCGGAAGCTGTCCAAGCACCGTCTCCAGTCACGCGCGCTGTGTGAGACAAAGATCAGCGCGTAACAGCGGTGCGACACCTGTTACAGCCCCTGTTACACTTCGAAGTCGTGGTTTTGGCGGGCGCCGTGGCCCGTAGCGCGTTGTAAGCACCGTGTTTCGCGGCTGATCGGCCTTCCCCCCGTATTTTTCTCCGCCTTTTCCGTCCTGTGACACCGGGACTGGACGCTGACCTCCACTCTAAGCGCCCGCACACCGAAACATCCGCCCCATCTTTTTGGTTTCCTGCCACTTGCCGACGCGCCTTTATGCGACGCCAATTTTGGCTTGGGAATTGCTAGACACACTGCGCTCTCGCGCGATACCGCGCCGGCATGTATCCCCCGGCGTCGACCCAAGGAGGATTGCTTCATGTCCACGTTCACTTACCCCGGCGTCTACATTGAAGAACTGTCCAGCGGCGTGCACACCATCACTGGAGTGGCGACCTCGATTGCGGCTTTTCTGGGCTGGGCGCCGCAAGGTTCGACAACCGAGGCGACGCTTGTGGAAAGCTGGGCGGAGTACCAGGCGGAGTTCGGAGGCCTGGACGCACGCAGTCTGCTCGGATACGCGGTGAATCAGTTCTTCGCCAACGGCGGCCAGCAGGCGTACATCATTCGCCTCGCGTGGGATGGATCGCTGCCGCCGGCGCCGGGAACGTTCCCGGTGCCTTGCGCCGCCGCCGTAGCAGCCGGGATAGGCAGCGCCTCGACGCAGATCACGGCGTCGGTCGGCTCAGTGACTTCGACGCCCGTGCAACTGGGTGTGGGCGCGAAGGTGCTGGAGAGCATCTCAATTACGCCGGCGAACCTGCCGCCTTTGCCGCTCGGTTCAACTCTGTCGTTTTCGGCCACGGGGAATTATTCCGACGGAAGCCAGAGCGCGCTACCGTCGGCGACCTGGAAATCAAGCAACTCCGGCATTGTCTCCATTACAACCGCCGGAGCCGCGACGGCCATGGGGCAAGGGACGGCTGTTCTTACCGCGACCTCGGGACTGATTACGCAGACGATCACGGTGACGGTGACGCCAGCCACGCTATCTTCCATCGCGGTGTCGCCGGCCAGTGTGTCGCTGGCTCTTGGGCAGGCGCAGCCGGCTTCGGGAGCGCCGGCAGGACCCACGCAGCAGTTGACGGCAACGGCAGACTACTCCGACGGCACAACGCAGAATGTGACCGCGATCGCCACGTGGGCCAGTTCCAATGCCGCGGAGGCCACGTTTACGGGGCCTGCGGGGGTGACCTATCCGGGCCTGGTCATCGCCGGAACCAGCGGAGGATCGCCTACGGTGACGGCTACCTGGCTTGGAGTTGCCAGTAGTGCGATTCCTGTGACCGTTTCAACCACGGCGGCCGTGACGGCGCTCGCGGTGCAGCAGACGGCCCCGGTGCTGAGCGTGGGCCAAACCATCGATTTCTCCGCGCTTGCCACTTATTCCGACAGCGCGACACCCGGCCCGCCGCCCTCGGGCGGCTCATGGACGTCGAGCAATCCGGCTGTGGCAACCATCGTGGCTGCGACGGGCGTGGCCACCGCGGCTGGGGTGGGGACGACAACGATTACATTTACCTCCGGCGCCATAACGGCGATCACCACGCTGACGGTGACCGCGGCAACCCTCAAATCGATTTCGCTGACTCCAGTCAACCCTTCGGTGGCGCAGGGATTGACCCTGCCGCTGAATGCGCTGGGGATCTATTCCGACGGAACCACGGCCAATCTAACCACCAGCGTGGCGTGGTCGTCGGGGAGCGGCGACGCCACGGTCAATCCGAACACCGGCGTGGTGAAGGGCGTGAACGTGGATGCGGCGGTGACGATCACCGCGTCGTGGCAGGGCATGACTCCCACGATCAAAGTCGCAGTCACAGACGCGGTGCTCCAATCCATTAGCGTCTCGCCAGCGGGGCCGGTCTCGATTCTGCCTTCGCAGACGCAGCAATTTACGGCCACGTTGAAATACTCCGGCGCCACTACTCCGCCGCCTCCCGCGATTACCTGGACGTCTTCGGCTCCGTCCGTAGCGACTATTTCGCCCACCGGGCTGGCGACGGCTGTGGCCGCAGGAGGCTCGCTGACCTTGTTCGCCAACAGCCCCGGCGCGTGGGGCAACACCCTGAGTGTTTCTGTGACGCCATCGCCGACAGCGGGCCGCTTCGGCTTGCTGGTGCAGCAGACCACCCCGAGCGGCGCGGTGCAGACGTTGGAAAGTTATTCGGGACTGTCGGTGACGCCCACGGATGCGGCTTACGTGGTGACGGTCATCGACAACGATTCGAATTACATTTCCTTCATCAATCCTCTCAATCCTTCGGCGGGGCCGGTGGTTCCGGCGGCGACGCCTTC